>CABXYN010000001.1 GCA_902516395.1 uncultured Pelagibacteraceae bacterium
TTAAAACAACCAGAGGAAAGAAAGTTAGAGTTAAAGGATTTAAAAAAGCAATAATAACACTTAAAAAAGGTCAAAATATTGATCTGACAACTGGAATTTAATATGGCATTAAAAACATTCAAACCTTACACAAAATCTACAAGAGGAACTATTCTCACAAGTAGAGAAGGCCTTTGGAAGGGTAAACCATTCAAACCATTGACATCTGCAAATTATTCATCCAAAGGACGGAATAATTACGGAAGAATAACTTCAAGAAATCATGGCGGTGGTCACAAACATAAATATAGACAAGTTGATTTTTATAGAAAAAAATTTGAAATTGAAGCAGAGGTTCTAAGGGTAGAATATGATCCCAACAGATCATGTCATATAATGTTAGTAAAATTTGCAGATGGTGATCATTTTTATTATTTAGCGCCAAAGGATATAAAAATCGGGGATAAAGTAATGAATGGTTCTACTGCAGAGATAAAAGTTGGAAACTGCTTACCTCTAAAAGATATACCTGTTGGAATAAATATACATAATGTAGAGATTAACCCAGGTGGTGGAGGTAAAATTGCTAGATCAGCTGGTACTTCAGTATCAATCTCAGGAATTGACGGAAATTACTCAATTATAAAAATGACTTCAGGAGAAGTGAGAAAAATTAATTCAAATTCGTTGGCTACAATTGGTGTGTTATCTAATCCTGATCAAAAAAATATAAAAATTGGTAAAGCAGGAAGATCCAGATGGCTTGGTATAAGACCACATACAAGAGGTGTTGTTAAGAACCCAGTGGATCACCCACATGGTGGTGGAGAAGGTAAATCTGCTGGAGGTAGGCACCCAGTTTCTCCTACAGGTCAATCTGCTAAAGGGTTAAAAACTAGAGATAATAAAAGAACAGATAAATTTATAATAAGAAGAAGAAAGAAAAAGAGATAATAATTATGGCTAGATCAGTATGGAAAGGACCGTTTGTTGAAGAAAGTTTGATTAAGAAAGTAGAAAAACTTAAGAACGATCCTATAAAAAAACCTATAAAAACATGGTCAAGGAAATCAACAATTCTACCAGATTTTGTTGGCGTTAGTTTTTTAATATATAATGGAAAAAAATTTATACCAATTACTGTGTCTGAGGATATGGTAGGCCATAAATTAGGAGAGTTTGCGCCTACAAGACAATTTTTTGGTCATACACCAGCAGACAAGAAAGCAAAAGTAGAAGGTGGAGCTAAGAAATAATGTCCAAATTAAAAAAACAAATAGATACAAAAACAGTTAAATCTATAAATAAAAACGTGAGATCTAGTACAAGAAAATTAAATCCAATCCTAAAATCAATTGTTGGAAAAAAAGTAGATGTAGCAATAAGAGATCTAACATTTTCTGAAAAAAGAATATCTAAAGATATCAAAAAAACAATTTCTTCAGCAGTAGCTAATGCAGAAAATAATTATCAGTATGACATAGATAAATTAATTGTAAAAGAGGCGTATTGTGGAAAGCAAGTTGTAATGAAAAGATTTAGAGCAAGAGCTAAAGGAAGGGCTGCAGAAATAATGAAGCCTTATTCAAATTTAACAATAATTTTAACAGAACAAAAAAAACAAATGGAGAAAGATGGGACAAAAAGTTAATCCAGTTGGTTTAAGACTTGGTATTAATAGAGGATGGGACTCTGTTTGGTATGCAAAGAAAAAAGATTATGGAAATAATCTAATTGAAGACTTCCGGATAAGAGAATATATAAAAAAAAATGTGACAAATTCCGGTGTAGCTAAAGTAATGATAGAGAGAACAACAAAAAAATGCTTTGTAACTATTTACACTTCAAGACCTGGTTTTGTTATAGGAAAAAAAGGATCAGATATTGAAAAAATAAAAGGTAACTTGTCAAAATTGACATCAAACGAGGTGGTATTAAATATTAAAGAAGTAAAAAAACCCGAAACTAATAGCTATTTAGTTGCTGAAAATATAGCCCAGCAGTTAGTTAAAAGAGTTTCTTACAGAAGAGCAATGAAAAGAGCTATGCAATCAGCTTTAAGATTAGGTGCTAAAGGCATTAAAGTATCAATTAGTGGACGTTTAGGTGGAAACGAAATTGCAAGAACTGAATGGTTGAGAGAAGGAAGTATACCATCACATACATTGAGAGCAGATATTGATTATGCAGAAGCAGAAGCTCTGACAACTTACGGAATAATTGGAATAAAAATATGGATATATAAAGGTGAGATTTTTACTAAAGAATTTAGCCAAGAAAGGAACAAAGCTTAAGCATGTTACAACCAACTAGAACAAAATTTAGAAAAGCTCACAAAGGCAGAATTCATGGCAATGCATCTCGATGTAATATAATGAATTATGGCTCATTCGGACTAAAAGCAATTCAACCGGAAAGAGTCATTTCAAGACAGATAGAGGCCGCAAGGGTAGCTTTAACTAGACACATGAAAAGGCAGGGCAGAGTTTGGACTAGAATGTTTCCCAATATCCCTGTCTCAAAAAAACCAACAGAAGTGAGAATGGGTAAAGGCAAAGGATCACCAGAATTTTGGGCGTGTAGGGTAAAGCCTGGAAGAATATTATTTGAAGTTGATGGTGTTTCTGAACAAATTGCAAAAGAAGCATTATATAAAGCTTCAGCTAAGCTACCTATTAAATGTAAATTTATAAAGAGAATTTAATGAAAAAAAAAGAAATAAAAAAACTAACTAAAATTCAAATGAAGGAAAAGTTAGAAAAACTTAAGAAAGACCTATTTAACTTTAGGTTTCAAAAAGTAAATGGACAAGTAAAGAGTCCAGCAAAAATAACTGAAACAAAAAAAAATATAGCAAGGTTGAAAACATTAATTGAGGTTAAAAATGCCTAAGAAAATTTTAAATGGAATAGTTGTAAGTGACAAACCAAATAAAACCATAACTGTTTTAGTTGAAAGAAAATATCAGCATCCAGTTTTAAAGAAAGTTATGAAAGCTAGAAAAAAATATAACGCTCATGATGAAGATAACAAATTTAAGATTGGAGATAAAGTATCAATTAGAGAAAGTCGACCATATTCAAAAAATAAGAAATTTGAGGTCATAGGAGATATATAATGATACAAGTTCAGACAGAATTATTAGTAGCAGACAATACAGGGGCAAAAGTAATTGAATGTATTAAAGTGCTGGGTGGTTCAAAAAGAAGATATGCAAGCATCGGAGATACAATTGTTGTAGCTGTTAAAGAGGCAATACCAAGAGGTAAGGTAAAAAAAGGTGCAGTCCACAAAGCGGTAGTTGTAAGAGTTAAAAAAGGCATACATAGAAATGATGGATCTAAAGTGCGATTTGACAATAATGCAGCAGTTTTGACTGATGATAAAGGCGAACCTATCGGAACCAGGATATTTGGACCTGTAACAAGAGAACTTAGAAATAGGGGACAAATGAAAATTATTTCACTAGCACCAGAGGTTTTATAATGATTAAAAAAGGGATGAAAGTAAAAATAATTAGTGGAAAAGACAAAGGTAAAGATGGTGAAGTTATTGAAATAGACAGAAAAAATACAAGGGTGAAAGTAAAAGGAATTAATATCGTGAAAAAACACGTAAAAACAACAAAAGAAAAAAAAGGAGGGATAATTTCTAAAGAAAACTTTATTCATCTCTCAAATTTAAAAAATATTGGCAGTGACAAAAAAATAGAGGCTAAAAAATAATGGAACCAAGATTAAAAGAGACAATAACAAAAGAAATTAATCCAAGTTTAAAAGAATTGTTTGGTTACAAAAGTTTATATATGGGTCCAAAAATAGAAAAAATAGTTCTTAACATGGGTCTAGGATTAGATGGAAATGACGCTAAAATCGTGAGCTCCTGCCAGGATGATCTTGCAAGTATAACAGGTCAAAAACCTATTGTTACAAAATTTAGAAAATCTATAGCAAATTTTAAAACAAGAAAGAATACGAATTCAGGATTAAAAGTAACATTAAGGAAAAATAAAATGTACGAATTTATTGATAGATTAGTAAACATTGCTTTACCAAGAATTAAAGACTTTAGAGGACTTAACGCAAATGGATTTGATAAATTTGGGAATTATACTTTTGGAATTAAAGAACAAATTATTTTCCCTGAGGTAAATTTTGATAAGGTAGATAAAATAAGAGGTTTAGATATAACAATTGTGATAAAGACTATGAAAAAAGAACATAGTTTTGAACTTCTTAAAAGATTGAATTTTCCGTTTAAAGAAAAAGGGAGTAACTAATGGCAAAACTGAGTGCAATAAATAAAAATAATAAAAGAATTAAACTATCTGATAAGTTTTTTAAAAAAAGACAACATCTGAAAAAGATAATAATGGATAAAAATCTTACACTAGAGGAAAGATTTAAAGCTCAACAAAAATTATCAAAGTTACCAAGAAATTCAGCTAAAATAAGGGTTAGAAATAGATGTCAAATCACAGGTAGACCCCACGGAGTATATAGAAAATTAAAAATATCAAGAATTGCTTTAAGACAATTAGGTCTTGAAGGTAAAATTCCAGGTATGGTAAAATCAAGTTGGTAGAAAGGAAATTATGAGTTTAAGTGACCCAATTGGAGATATGTTAGCAAGATTAAAAAATTCTCAAATTAGAAATCATAAGAAGTTAGAACTTCCATCGTCAAAATTTAAGACTAAAATAGCTGAAATATTGAAGTCAGAGGGTTATATTATTGATTATGAGGTAAAATCAGAGCAAAACAAAAGCAATCTATGTATAAGTTTAAAATACAGTTCAGGTAATCCAGTTATAAGTTCAATAGAGAGGGTTTCAAAACCTGGAAGGAGAATTTTCTCAAGTGCCGAAAGCCTTCCAAAAGTAAACAATGGATTAGGTATAGCTATAATATCAACACCAAAAGGAGTTATGACAGATATCGATGCAAGAAAGCAAAAAGTTGGTGGTGAAATAATTTGTAAGGTTTTTTAATGTCCAAAATAGGTAAAATAAACATATCAATTCCTGAAAAAGTGAAAGTTATTTTAAGTGGTAATATGATTAATATAGAAGGCCCACTTGGAAAAAAATCATTGAATATTGATCTAGAAATTTTTGATTTAAATATAACTGAGGGAAAAGAAGTATCCATAAAACCTAAGAATAATAATCAGGAAACAAAGAGACTTTGGGGTATGAATAGAAGTTTAATAAATAATGCTATTATTGGTACTTCAACTGGATATGAAAAAATACTTGAATTATCAGGGGTTGGATATCGTGCATCGTTAAAAGGTAATGCTCTAAATCTTCAGCTAGGCTTTAGTCACGATATAAATTTTGATATTCCTGAAGGTGTAAAAATACAAGTTGAAAAGCAAATTATTTTAAAAATTACTGGTAATGATAAACAACAAGTTGGTATGGTAGCTTCTCAAATTAAGAGTTTAAGACCTCCAGAGCCTTACAAAGGCAAAGGTATTAAAGAACAAGGTCAATATATACTTAGAAAAGAAGGTAAGAAAAAGTAATGAATTTATCCAAAATTAATAGAAAAAAATTTAGAGTAAGAAATAAACTTAAAAAAGTTTCATCAAGAGATCGTTTTAGGTTAAGTGTAAGCAGATCTAATAAAAATATAAGTGCACAAATAATTGATGATTTTAAAAAAAATACAATTATCTCGGCCTCATCCAACTCAAAAGAAATAAAGCTTCAAAATAAAAATAAAAAAGAGTTATCTGCATTAATAGCTCAATTGTTGGTAAAAAAAGCAAAAGAACATAATATTACTAAAATTTACTTTGACAGAGGTATTTATAAATATCATGGAAGAGTAAAAATATTAGCAGAAGAACTTAGAAAAAATGGAATGGAATTTTAAATATGGAAAAAAATACTGAGTTTGTAGAAAAATTAGTTCATATAAATAGGATAACTAAAGTTGTAAAAGGCGGAAGAAGATTTGGATTTTCGGCTTTAGTTGTTGTAGGAAATCAAAATGGAAAAATTGGAGTTGCTCATGCTAAGGCAAAACAAGTTCCAGACGCAATTAAAAAAGCTAATGAATTAGCAAGAAGAAATCTTGTTCAAATACCTCTAAGAGAGGGTCGCACAATACATCACGATATTTTTGGAAAAGATGGTGCAGGAAAAATTAAGCTTAGAGCAGCTCCTAAGGGTACAGGAATAATAGCAGGCGGAGCAGTTAGAGCTGTATGCGAGGTATTAGGAATCAAGGATATTGTTGCTAAATCTCTCGGAACAGCAAATCCACACAACGTTATAAGAGCATGCATGAAAGCGCTTAATAAACAAAATTCACCAAAAAATATTTCTTTAATAAGAAACAAAAAAATTTCAGAAATTATTGAGAAAAGAGGGTAATGAATATTTTGAATAATAATATTAAAGTAAAAAGACCAAAAAAAAGACTAGGTAGAGGTATTGGATCAGGTAAAGGTAAAACTTCGGGAAGAGGTGTTAAAGGTCAGAAATCAAGATCAGGTGTAGCTATAAAGAGTTTTGAAGGTGGACAAATGCCACTTTATAGAAGATTACCAAAAAGAGGCTTTAAACCGATAAATAAAACAAAAATTGCAAAGATTAATTTAGACCAACTACAGGATTTTGTTGACAAGAAAAGAATTGATGTGGCAAGTGTAATTAATTTAGAAAGCTTAAAGAAAAATAATATAATAAATAAATCATACCTTAAGTTTAAGGTACTGGGAAATGGTATTCTTACCACTAAAATTGATATAGAAGTAGATTATTCGTCAATCTCAGCCAAAGAAAAGATAGAAAACCTCGGTGGAATATTAAAAATTAAAAATTCTAAGTAAAATGAGTGAATCATCTCAAACAAATGATTTAAGAAACAGAATAGTATTTACAGTTCTTATTTTAGCAATATATAGATTAGGAACCTTTGTACCACTCCCTGGAATAGATCCTGAGCAACTTCAAGTTATGATGGATAGTAATCAAAAAGGATTACTGGGAATGTTTAATGTCTTTGCAGGTGGCGCTGTAAGCAGAATGGCTATATTTGCCCTAGGTATAATGCCTTATATCTCATCTTCCATTATAATACAGCTATTAACAGGAGTAACAGATTATTTTAAAAACCTTAAAGCCCAAGGCGAAATTGGAAGACAAAAAATTACTCAAATAACAAGATATGGAACTGTTTTATTAGCAACAGTTCAAGGTTATGGATTGGCTGTTGGATTAGAATCGTCTGCAGATTTGGTAATAAATCCAGGCATATTTTTTAAAATTTCAACTGTTACAACAATTGTTGCTGGGACTATTTTTTTAATGTGGTTAGGAGAGCAAATAACGCAAAGAGGTATTGGTAACGGTATATCATTAATTATTTTTTCTGGAATTGTTGCAGAAATTCCAAGAGCACTTGTAACAACATTTGAATTAGGTAGAACAGGAGCAATTTCAACACTAATGATAATTTTTATATTTATATTATTGGTTGTAACAATTTTATTTATTGTTTTTATGGAAAGAGCTTTAAGAAAAATTCTTATAAATTATCCAAAAAGACAAATGGGTAATAAGATGTACGGTGGTGAATCCTCACACTTGCCACTTAAAATAAATTCTGCTGGTGTAATACCTGCAATTTTTGCTTCAGCATTGTTATTATTGCCAGTTACATTTTCTAATTTTAATGTTTCGCAAAGTGAAACTTTTTTAAATATCTCATCATACTTTTCCCAAGGGCAGCCGCTTTACATGATTTTATACGCATCAGGTATTATATTTTTTACCTTTTTTTATACATCAATTACCTTTAACCCTACTGAGACAGCAGAAAATTTAAGAAAGTACGGTGGATTTATTCCTGGAATAAGACCAGGTGAAAGTACTGCCGCTTATATAGATACAATTCTAACAAGATTAACAACTATTGGTGCATTATATTTAACACTTGTATGTTTGATGCCAGAATTCTTAATTGCAAATTATCCAATACCTTTCTACTTAGGTGGAGCATCGGTATTAATAGTTGTTGTTGTTGCAATAGACACAGTTACGCAAGTTCAAACTAGACTTATGAGTTCTCAATACGAACAATTAATTAAGAAAACTAAATTTGGAAGATAAATTTAGTGAATGTTATAATATTTGGACCACCAGGAGCTGGCAAAGGAACTCAAGCAAATAATATTGTTAAAAAATTCAATTTGTACCAAGTTTCTACTGGAGATCTTTTAAGAGAAGAGGTCAAAAACCAAACTCAAATTGGTAAAGATATTGAAAATATTATTTCAAAGGGAGATTTTGCAACCGATGAAATTGTTAATGAGTTAATTAAAAATATTGTTTTTGACCCAATAAAAAAAAACAAATTAATATTTGATGGTTATCCTAGATCATTAAGTCAAGCAGAAAACCTAGAAGGATTATTATCCAGTTCAAATCAAAAAATAGATTTTATTTTTTTTTTAGATGTAAAAAAAGAAACAATAATTAAAAGATTAGAGAAAAGAAAAATTTTAGAGAAAAGATCTGATGATACTATTATTACAATTTTAAAAAGATATGATACCTACATGGAAACAACCAAACCTGTTCTAGATTTCTATTCAAAAAAACCTAGTTTTTTTAAAATCAATGGTGATGTAAAAATAGATGAAATATCAGGTAAAATTGAGCAAATTCTATCTGTTTAAGACATTGACTTTGAAATAACTTCTTATATAAAAGGCTAAATTTTATCTCATTATTATGGCTCGTATAGCAGGTGTAAACATCCCACAAAATAAATTAGTTCGTATTGGTCTAACATATATATTTGGAATTGGTGAAAAAAATTCTAAGGATATTTGTACATCTTTAAATATACCGAACACAAAAAGAGTAAATGAACTCACAGACGACGAAATTTTAAAAATAAGAGAATTTATAGATCAAAAATTTACAGTAGAAGGTGATCTTAGACGAGATACTTCATTAAATATTAAAAGATTAATTGATCTAGCATCATATCGTGGTTCAAGACATAGAAAAAAACTACCTGTTAGAGGTCAAAGAACCAGATGTAACGCAAGAACAAGAAAAGGTAAAGCTATCGCAATTGCAGGTAAAAAATTAACCCCTTTAAAAAAATAATATGGCAAAAGATAAAAAAGAAAATATTGATCAAACACAAGACAATGTCACAAAATCAAAAAAAAGTTCTTATTCTAAAAAGAAAAAAAATAAGAAAAATATTTCAAATGGTATAGCTTATGTTCAATCTACATTTAACAATACAATAGTTTCAATTGCAGATACTAACGGTAACGTTATCTCATGGGCTTCAGCTGGACAGAAAGGTTTTAAAGGCTCAAGAAAATCAACACCTTATGCAGCACAAGTAGCAGCAGACTCAGCTGCAGCTAAAGCTTTAGAGGTCGGAATGAAAGTTCTATCCGTAGAAGTTAAAGGACCTGGATCAGGAAGAGAAACTGCTCTTAGAGCACTACAAGCTAGAGGTTTTAAAATCATTTCGATTAAAGATACAACACCAATGCCACACAATGGTTCAAGACCGCCAAAAAAAAGGAGAGTTTAAATGGATACAACAGAAGTAAATATAAAAAATTGGAAGTCACTAATTAAACCACCTAAACTTGATGTAAATCTTAGTGAAGATAAGTCTTACGCAAAAATTGTTGCTGAACCATTAGAGAAAGGATATGGGCTTACATTAGGAAACTCTTTAAGAAGAATTCTATTATCATCTATTAGAGGGACAGCTGTTACTGCAATACAGATAGACGGGGTGTTGCATGAATTCACGTCAATTAAAGGCGTAAGAGAAGATGTGACAGATATAGTTTTGAATGTAAAATCACTTGCACTAAAAAGTAACTCAGAGACTTCTACTAAATTAATACTAGATGCAAAGGGACCAGGTGAAATTAAGGCATCAAACATAACTACTTCAGGAGATATTGAAATTTTAAACCCTGATTTAGTTATATGTAATTTAGACGAAAATACTAATTTCCATATGGAAATGACAGTTAACAATGGAAAAGGTTACGTATCTGCCGACATGAATAAACCAGATGAACCACCTCTTGGCTTAATATCAATAGACTCTCTTTTCAGTCCAGTAAAAAAGGTTTCATATACTATTAGTACAGCGAGAGAAGGTAAGGCGCTAGATTACGATAAATTAACAATGGAAGTTGAAACAAATGGCTCAATATCAGCGGAAGATGCAGTAGCTTATTCAGCAAGAATATTTCAGGATCAACTTGGTATGTTTGTTAATTTTGATGAACCGCAAGAAGTTATAGTAAGAGAACAACCTGCAGAGCCTGCATTTAACAAGAATCTGTTAAGAAAAGTTGATGAATTAGAACTTTCTGTTAGATCAATGAATTGTCTTAAAAATGATAACATTATTTATATTGGTGATCTTGTACAAAAATCTGAAGGCGAAATGTTAAGAACACCTAACTTTGGAAGAAAATCTTTAAATGAGATAAAAGAAGTTTTAACTGGTATGTCGCTCTACTTAGGTATGGAGATACCAAACTGGCCGCCAGATAATATAGCAGAGCTGTCTAAAAAACTTGAGGAAGCTATTTAATGAGACATAAAATGGGCTATAAAAAGCTCAATAGAACTTCTGAGCATAGGAAGGCATTAATAAAAAATATGCTCAATTCTCTTGTTAAGTATGAACAAATTAAAACAACACTTCCAAAAGCTAAAGTTTTAAAACCTCAGGCTGACAAATTAATTACTTTAGGTAAAAAAGATACACTTCAAACTACGCGAACCTTGATTACTAAACTTCAAGATGAAGCATCAGCAAGTAAAATTAAAAAAACACTGTCTAAAAGATATGAAAATAGAAAAGGTGGATACACAAGAATAATTAAAGCTGGCTTCAGATACGGGGATAATGCACCTATGGCAATAATTGAATTTGTAGATCGTGACACAGAAGCAAAAAAAATAGATAAAATAAAAACAGAAAAATCTAAGGTAAACGATAATAAAGTAGAATCACCTGAAGAAACTACAGCCTAAATAACATTCATTATGAAAAAAAATATCAACGTAGATGCTACGTATGTCGGTATGCGTATTGATAGATTTCTTCGTAAACATTTCGATAACATTCCTCAAAGTTTAATAGAGAGAGGTCTTAGAAGTGGGAAAATTAAACTTAATAAAAAAAAAATAAAAAGTTCTGCTAAGCTTCAAATTAACGATTTAATTGAACTCCACAATTTTGAAATTAAAAATAAAATTAAAATAAAAAAGGTAAAATTTAAACCTTCAGAAACTATAATCAAGGAAAATGAGGATTTTATAATTGAAAATAACGACGACTTTATTGTTATTAATAAGCAAGCAGGTATATCTGTCCAGGGTGGAACAAAATCTAAAAAAAATCTCATAGATATTTTTGCAAATAGTGAAATTTTCAAAGATGATAAGCCATATTCAGTTCATAGATTAGACAAAGAAACCTCAGGCGTTTTTTTAATAGCAAAAAATAGGCCTACTGCACAACTACTCACAACTTTGTTTAGATTAAGAAAGGTTTATAAAACCTATATCGCAATATGCTATGGAGAAATAACTATTAAGGATAAAGGTTCAATAAAAAATAATCTTATAAGATATAATGAAACAAAAAAAATAGTTGAGAATGCTGAGACATATTATGAAATACTCGATAAAAATAATAATTCTACTTTTATTGAATTGAAACCAATCACGGGAAGAAAACATCAGTTAAGGAAGCAATTATTTGATTTAGGTCACTCAATTATAGGTGATAAAAAATATAATTCTTATAAAATACAAAAAAATAATAAAAACCTTATGCTTCATTCTTATGAAATTAAATTTAAAATGAATGAAAAAAAATACACATTTAGAGCTACACCACCTGAATATTTTAGAAATATGTTAAAAGCAAAAAGACTTAATTTTTAATTTCTTTCAAAAATTTTTCAATTAATATGTCTGATATATAGTTGTATCTTTGTTTTTTAATATTAATGAGGTTTGTAATTTCTTTATCTTTAATACCACAAGGAATTATTTTTTTATAAGCATCTAAGTTATTTGAAATATTTAATGCAAAACCATGGTAAGCAATCCACTTCTTAACTTTAATACCTATGGCTGCAACTTTTTCAATTTTAATTTTATTATTAAGTTTTCTTTTATGCCAAATACCTACATTTTTTCTATCTGCAAAGACCTTAATATTAAATTCTTTTAAAGTATTAATTATAGTGTTTTCTACTGAAGAAATAAGTTTTCTAATATTTTTTTCTCTTTTATTTAAATCAATAACAAAATAAAAAACTAACTGTCCAGGTCCATGGTATGTGATTTTTCCACCTCTATTTGTTTTGATTAAGTCTATTGATTTATCTAATAATTCATTATCTCTATAATTAGTTCCTGCCGTATAAACATCTTTATGTTCTAAAATCCATATCAATTCATCTCTTTTTTTTGTGTGAATTTCATCTAATCTTTTTTCTAAAAATGAAATAGCATTTTCATATTTTATTGGTTTTATTGACTTTTTAATCTCTATTATCATTATAAATTTGTAATATTAATATTTTGTATTAATAGTGCCAACTAAATTATAGATAAAATTATGACTTTAGTAAAAAAAATTAAAGATAAAAAAGTCAACTTTGAATTCAATAAAGAATTTATAAAGGTAGTGACTGATAAGATTTCGTCAAATGATGCAGAATTTATCACTAATTCATTTAATGATATGCACCCCGCTGATGCTGCAGATATTATTGAACACTTAAATGAAAACGATAGAGAAAGTTTAATTAAATTAAATAATTTTAAAGTTGATCCAGAAGTATTTGTTGAACTTAATGAGTCAATACAATCTGAACTGATTGCCTATTTATCCTCTGAATCGATAGTGAATATATTAAAAAACTTAGAATCTGATGATGCAATTAAAATTTTAGAAAATGTTGATGAAAAAGATAAGAATGCTATTTTAGGATCCCTCCCACCTAAAGACCGGTTTGCTTTATTAGAAAGCTTAAGCTACCCAGAGGACTCAGCTGCACGAATAATGCAAAGAGAATTTACTGCTATCCCTAGCAATTGGTCAGTTGGTCAGACAATAGACTATTTAAGGGAAAATAAAGATTTACCAGAAGAGTTTCTTGAAATTTTTATAGTAGATGAAAACTTTAAACCAATTGGAACTGTACCTTCCTCAAAAGTACTGAGAACTCCAAGAGAAGCAAAAATGATGTCGATAATGTCTGAGTCTCAACTTTTAATACCTGTTGATATGGATAAAGAAGAAGTTGGAAATCTTTTTGAAAATTATAATTTAAGCTCAGCTGCAGTCACTGATAAAAATGATAAATTGGTGGGTATGATAGCTTATGATGATGTTTTAACTGTACTTAAAGAAGAAGCTGAGGAAGACGCATTAAGACTTGCTGGAGTAGGAGATGAAGAAATAACAGATGGTGTAATTACAAAAACCAAGCGAAGATTTAATTGGCTTTTATTAAATTTATTTACAGCATTCTTAGCCACTTATTGTATTAGTCTATTTGGTGCAACTATTGAGCAAATGGTTGTTTTGGCTTTTTTAATGCCTATCGTTGCATCAATGGGTGGTAATGCTGGTATGCAAACATTAGCCGTAACTGTAAGATCTTTAGCTACGCAAGATTTAACAAAAAATAATTTTACTAATAATATAATTAAAGAATTTAACATAGGTGTTTTAAATGGAATTATCTTTGCAATAATAAGTTCTGTAATTGTTTATTTCTGGTTTAATGACATTCAACTTGCATTAATAATATCAATATCAATGGTTTTAACAATGATAGTTGCTGGTCTTTTTGGAATTTTAATACCTGTAACTCTAAAAAAAATGAATATAGATCCAGCTATTTCATCAAGTGTTTTTGTTACTACAATAACTGATGTTATAGGTTTTGTTTCTTTCTTAGGTGTAGGCGCTTATTTTTTATAACTAATAATTATCAATTAATCTAACATTGTCTATCGCATAAGCCACAAAAAGCCTATATTTATTTTTAAAATTACTAAGCTTTAAACTTTTTTCATCTCTAAATTCTAAATAATCTATTTTAATATTATATTTTTTTTCTAATTTTTTTTTATAAACAGGTAAATTAAAAGCTAGTCTTGAATCTTGTAATTTTGATTTATTCTTTATTTTTTTTAAAAATGATGCAATTTCCGAAGCTTTTTTAAGGGAATTTGCTTTTAATAATTTATTACGTGTAGATAATGCTAAATTTCTCTTTAATCTGATAGTAGGGCATGAATTAACTCTGACCTTAAACTTTTTTGACAGGTATTTTTTTATTAAATATAGTTGCTGGAAATCTTTTTCACCCATGTACAAATCTTTAGATTTTATAATAGCCATTAGTGTATTCATTACATTTAAAACACCCTCGAAATGTCCACTTCTGAATTTAGCACACAATATTTTGTCTTTTTTTTTTAGATTAAATTTTTCATCTTTGAATTTGTATATATCCCTGCTATTTGGCGCAAACAAATATTCGACATTCAATTGTTTTAATATTGCAATATCTCGCTTAATATTTCTTGGGTATTTTTTGTAGTCATCTTTTTTGTTGAATTGGGTAGGATTTACAAAAATACTTACAATTGTTTTACTTTTTTTATCTTGTGAAGCTTTTATTAAAGATTTATGACCGGCATGTATTCCACCCATAGTGGGTACAAATCCTATATTTTTGTAGTCTTTAATCTCTTTATTTAAATCAAAAATACTTGTAATTATTTTCATTTTTTAAAAATATGTTTATAAATAAATTATCTTTATGATTAAACAAGCCATTATTCCACTTGCTGGATTGGGGACAAGACTTTTGCCTTTAACTAGTGTTTTTGCTAAAGAGCTATTACCAATAAATGGAAAGCCTGGAATTGAATATATTCTTGATGAATGCATTGAAGCAGGAATTACAGAAATAATTTTCATTATTTCCAAAAAAAAGGAAATGATAAAGAATTATTTTTATAATGATAAATTTTATATATCATTAATTAAAAAGAAAAAAGACCCACGTATAATTAAAGAATACAAAAAAATTTTAAAGTATAAAAAAAAAATTAAATTTGTTTATCAAAATAAACCATTAGGTACTGGCGATGCTGTCTTAAAAACTAAAAAATTTATTAAAAATAAATATTTTTTAATGCTTCTTCCGGATGATTTAATAATGAAAAGAAACTGCTCTAAGGATATGATCAAATTACATAATAAATATAAAGCCTCTATAATGGCTAGTATGACTGTAAAAAAAAAAAATGTAGATCGCTGGGGAATATATTCAATATCAAAAAAACTCAATAAACAAAACTTTGTAATATCCAATGTTATTGAAAAACCAAGTACAAAAGATGCCCCATCAAACAATGCAGTAATTGGAAGATATATTTTGAGTAAGAATATATTTAAAATTTTAAAAATGCAAAAAAAAGGAAAGGGTGGTGAGATACATATTACTGACTCAATTAAAACAATGATTGATAATAAATCTTTATTTATTGGTCATAAGTTTTCAGGAAAATATTTAGATTGTGGTTCAATGAGTGGATACATTAATTCTACATTAGAAATTGCAAAATTATGAAAATATGTGTTATAGGATCAGGCTACGTGGGATTGGTTAGTGGATCATGTTTTGCTGAACTTGGAAACGATGTTACTTGTGTAGACAGTAACTTAAATAAAATAACTAATCTAAAGAATGGAGTAATTCCTATTTATGAGCCAGGTTTAGAAGAATTAATTACGAGAAACTTAAAGCAAAAAAGACTTTTATTTACAACAAATATATCAGCATCAATTAAAAAAGCAGATCTAATATTTATATGTGTTGGTACTCCAACTAAAACTAAATCTAATGAAGCAGATCTAAAATATGTATTTCAAGTTATAAAAGATATAAAAAATAATTTAAATAAATATAAAGTAATCGTTACTAAATCTACAGTACCAGTAACAACTGGTGATAAAATTCATAAACTATTAACAACTAAAAAAAATAAAAAACTATTTGATGTAGTATCTAATCCAGAATTTCTAAGGGAAGGCGAGGCTATCAGAGATTTTATGTTTCCTGATAGGGTTGTAGTTGGTACAAATAGTAAAAAAGCAAATAATATTTTAAAAAATTTATATTCTCCAATAATTAAAAAAAAAGGTAGATATCTCAATACATCTAGACGAGCCGCCGAGGTTATAAAGTATGCTTCAAATGCATTTCTAGCAACAAAGATCACATTTATTAATGAAATTTCAAATTTATGTGAAAAACTTAATGTAGACGTTACTGATGTTTCAGTAGGAATCGGGGCCGATGAAAGAATTGGAGCAAGATTTTTAAGAGCTGGACCAGGTTATGGCGGCTCATGTTTTCCAAAAGATACACGTGCTTTAGTATCAACCTCAAAAAAATTTAAAACTAATTTATCTATTGTTAATTCAACAATTTATTCTAATGACACTAGGTACAAATATTTATTAACTAAAATTAAAGAAATATTAAATAATAAACTGAAAAGTCAGAAAATTACTTTCTTAGGTGTTACTTTTAAGGCTGGCACTGATGACATGAGGGATGCAGCATCTCTAAAATTAATTCCATATTTGATCAAAAAGGGTTCAAAAGTTTCATATTATGAACCTACGGGCTTTAAAAATGTTTTTGATAAAAAAAAAGTAACTTATTTTAATAATATCAAAGATGCATGTAAAAATAGTGACCTTTTAATTATTCATACAGAGTGGAATGAGTTTAAGCAGCTAAACTTTAAAAGGCTGAATAATAAAAAGAAATTTAAGATTTATGATTTAAGAAATTTATATTCACCCTCAAAAATGAAAAATAAAAATATCGAATACTTTAGTATAGGTAGATAACTATTAAATCTCGAATATTGCGTCAACTTCAACAGCCACACCTAAAGGCAAACTATTAGTACTCACAGCAGCGCGTGTATGTGCACCTTTATCACCAAAGAGTTCTTTAATTAAATCTGATGCACCATTAATTACTTTTGGTTGTTCAATAAAGTCATCTGTAGAATTAACAAAACCTGTTAATTTAACGCATGATTTAATTTTTGATAAATCATTTGAACATGCCTTTTTAGCTTGAGCAATTATATTTAATGCACATCTTTGTGCAGCTTTGTAAGCTTCCTCCGTATTATAGTCTTTTCCAACTTTTCCTTTAATTAATTGTCCATTAGCATCGATTGATATTTGTCCTGAAATATAAAGTAAATTGCCAGAAATTTTTGTGGCAACATATGAACCAACTGGATCAGTTGCTTTTGGTAGAACTAAACCCATTTCATTTATTTTTGTATCAATAGACATTATTTACCTTTCTTTTTCTTTTTATTCTTATCGTACTCTTTTCTTTTCTCAATTAAAATAAGAGCTTCATCCATTGTTAATTCAATCGGGTCTTTTTCTTCAGGTATAGTAGCGTTTAGTGATTTGTATTTTATATATGGCCCATATTGACCTTTCATAATCCTTACTGGTTTTTTATCTTCAGGGTGTTCACCGAGATCTTTAATTAAAGATGATGAAATTCTTCCAGGTTTTGCCTCAGCTATTAAAGTAATAGCTCTGTTTAGGCCTATGCTAAATATTTCTTCAACATTTTCTAAACGTGCAGATTTATTTTCACACTTTAAATAAGGTCCAAAACGACCAACATTTACAGTTATATCTTTGTCATTCTCAGGATTTTTACCTAGACTAATTGGAAGTGAGCATAAATACTTGGCTCTATCTAAATCTATGCTTTTAATATCAATTCCTTTCGGTATAGAAACATTTTTCATACTATTTTCCTCTTTTTTTAATTTTTTCTTTTTCTTTTTAGTTTTTTCTACATCATTAATTTCTTTTTCATATTGAAGATAAGGACCAAATCTTCCATTTTTTAAATATATGTCTTTACCACTATCATTTTGACCAATTAATTTTGGTTCTGCTAAAGTCAATTGTTGAGCTGCTTTAGACTTTGAAAGAGGTCGTGTAAATTTACAATCTGGATAATTTGAACATCCAATAAAAGCACCACCACGAAAACTATTTTTTAAACTTAATTGACCGCTATCACAAAGATTACATTTTCTATTAATTTTTCCATCTTTGTCGACTTCAAATATTAATGAGCCTAAACTTTCGTTAAGCATATCCAAGACTTCTCTAGTACGTTTTTCTTTAACGTCTAATACATTTAAATTAAAATCTCTCCAAAATTCCTCTAAGACTTTAATCCAATCCTCTTTGCCAGCTGTTATATCGTCTAATTGATTTTCCAATTTTGCAGTAAAATCATAATCCACATATTTAGAAAATAATTTTTCAAGAAAAGCAGAGAGCAACTTACCTCTATCTGTAGGAAAAAATCTTTTATTTTCTATATCTGCATAACCTCTATTTGAAATAACTGATATGATACTTGCATATGTTGAAGGTCTTCCGATTCCTAATTCTTCTAATTTTTTAACAAGACTTGCTTCCGAATATCTTGGTGGTGGTTGAGTGAAATGTTGTTCATCTGAAAAATCTTTAAATTCTACTACACCTTTAACAACATCAGGTAATATGTTCTCATCATCTTTATTTTCATCTAATCTTGAAACCTTTAAAAAACCATCAAATTTTAAAGTTGATCCACTAGCCTTACATATATTTTTATTATCTTCGGATGTTATTGTTATAGTTTTTCTATCAAATTTTGCCGACTCCATTTGTGAGGATAATGATCTTGACCATATTAAGTTGTAAAGTTTGTATTGATCTGTGCTTAAATATTTTTTCATATCTTCAGGTACTCTACTAATTTCCGTTGGTCTTATAGCCTCATGTGCCTCTTGCGCATTTTTTGCCTTTTTACCTGAATAGTTTAAAGGGGAAGGCGGCAAATATGTTTCACCATAATTCTGAGTAATGAAATTTCTAAAAGTTGACACAGCGTCCTTTGATATATTAGTTCCATCTGTACGCATATAAGTGATTAATCCAACGGTTTCTCCATCAATATCAATACCCTGATATAGTCTTTGAGCAATTTGCATTGTCCTAGAGGCTCCAAAACCCAGTTTACTAGATGATGCTTGTTGTAAGGTAGAAGTTGTAAAAGGACCTGATGGGTTCCTTCTGTAAATTTTAGAGGTTATATCTGTAATATTATATTTTTTATTTTTGATTGCGACTAATGCGGTATTAATATCTTCTTTATTTTTAAATGAAAATTTTTCAATTTTTTTCCCATCTAATTGAGTAATAGATGTGTTTATATTTAACTTTTCCTTCGTTAAGAAATTTAGATTTAGTGTCCAAAATTCTTCTGGTTTAAAAACTTCTATTTCATGTTCTCTTTCAGTTAATAATCTAAGAGCAACAGATTGCACTCTTCCTGCTGATTTAGATCCTGGTAATTTTGTCCATAGAATTGGTGATATATTAAAACCTACTAAATAGTCCAGTGCTCTTCTTGCCATGTAGGCATCTACAAGTTCATTTTCTATATTTCTTGGATTATCTATTCCATTTGTTACAGCTTTTTTTGTTATTTCGTTAAAAACTACACGTTCTACTTTTTTATCTTTAAGAAGTTTTTTTTCATTTAAAAACTCTTTGACATGCCAAGCAATTGCTTCACCTTCACGATCTGGGTCAGTAGCTAAAATAATCTTTTTGGAATTTTTAGCTGTATCGGCAATTTCTTTTAAATATTTTTTTGAGAAGCTGTCTACTTCCCAAATCATTTTAAAAGAATTTTCTGGATCAACAGAACCATTTTTTGAGGGAAGGTCTCTAATATGACCATAGCTTGCTAACACAGTGTAATCTGAACCTAGATATTTATTAATAGTTTTGGCTTTTGCAGGACTTTCAACAATTACAAGATTCATAATTAGTCAAACTACTTATAACTATTAAAGTGTCAAATTAATAAATTTTACTCTTGGTTTCTACTTTGTTTATTAATCTTTTAATATTTTCTCTATGTGTATAAAAAATCAAAACAAACATAATTATAAAAAAAATTATGTTACCCTGATTAATGATTAATAAGTATATCGGTATTGAAATAGATGCAAATAAAGAGGATAGAGATGAATATTTTGATATGATAAAAGTTAAAATCCAAACAATCCCAAAAACTAATGCATAATAAATATTAATTGAAATCAAAATCCCAACAAAAGTGGCTACTCCTTTGCCACCTTTAAATTTTAGCCAAACTGGGAACAAATGCCCCAAAAATGCACAAAGTGCTGATATATAGATTAGATCAGGATAATTGAATTTTATGTAGACAACAGGCACAACAGCTTTTGCAATATCTAAAAAAAGAGTTAAATAAGCCAATGACTTATTTCCTGTTCTTAAAACATTTGTAGCACCAATATTCCCTGATCCAACATCTCTAATATCTTTTTTAAGTAAAAGTTTTGTAAATAAATATCCAAAAGGAATAGAACCAAATAGATAAGATACCAAAGCTGTTATTATATAATCCATTATTCAGATTTAAATAATTCTTCACCATTAACAAATGTACTTATTACTTTACCTTGAAGTCTTTTATCTTCAATAGGAGTATTTTTTGATTTGGATATCAATTTCTCTTTTCTAACTACCCAAGGTTTATTTATATCTACGATACAAAAATCAGCATCATTTCCTGTCGATAAGTTACCTTTATTTATTTTAAGTATTTCTGCTGGTTTTGATGTTAAAGCTTTTATTACAGTTTCCAACTCAACGGAACCATTATGATATAATTCTAAGCTTAACGGTAATAAAGTTTCAATTCCAGATGCACCAGTTTCTGCTTGAGCAAAAGTTAATCTTTTATTTTCTTCATCTTCTGGTTTATGATCAGAAACAATAACATCAATTGTTTCATCATTTAATCCTTGAACTAAAGCATTTCTATCAGCTTCTGTTCTTAAAGGAGGTGATAATTTTAAAAAAGTTTTGAAATCACCAATGTCATTTTCATTTAATGATAAATTGTTTATCGAAACACCACAGCTGAAGTTTACTTTATTTTTTCTTTCTCTGATTATATCTACAGAATTTGCAGATGAAATTTGAGAAATATGATACCTACAACTATTATATTCTAGTAATGTTAAGTCTCTTTCTATAATTAACAATTCAGCACTTATTGGAATTCCTTGGAGACCGAGTTTTGTTGCTATGATGCCATCATTAATCATTCCATCTTTTGATAATTCTGCATCTTCTGCATGTTGTATTATTAAGGATTTTAAATCTGATGCTGAATTCATAATCCTATTCATAATTCTAGGATTTTGAATTGTTTTTACTCCATCTGTGAAACCAATTATTCCTTTGCTCTGTAATAAACCAAATTCAGTCATATTTTCTCCTTCTGCTTTTACCGTTAATGCAGCCGTTGGATAAATATTAATTTTTGACTTATCTCTTCCTCTTCTTTTAAGAAAATCAACTATTGAAACATTATCAATTACTGGGTTTGTATTAGGCATTGTAACAACAGTTGTTACACCACCTGATAAAGCAGCTTCACTAAGTGTTCTAAAATTCTCTTTATATTCATATCCTGGTTCACCAACAAAAACTCGCATATCTACAATGCCTGGAAATATGTATTTTCCATTTAAATCTATTACTTTTTCTCTTGATGGAATATTGTTGGTATTTACTTTTTTCCCGACAGCTTCAATTTTTCCATTTTCTCCAATTATTATTCCTCCAATTTCATTAAGGGAATTATAAGGGTCAATTATATTTGCATTTATAAAGTATTTTTTTTTCATTTATTCACAAAAAATCTTTAAGCAGGCCATTCTTACTGCTACGCCCAATTCAACTTGTTCTTTTATTACACTTTTGTTTATATCGTCTGCTAAGTTTGTATCAATTTCAATTCCTCTATTCATTGGTCCTGGATGCATTATTAAAGCATCCTCTTTAGCATATTGAATTTTATCAGGTGTTAGCCCATAATACTCATAGTATTCTCTGTTAGATGATAGAAAGGAGCTTGACATTCTTTCATTCTGTAATCTTAACATCATTACTATGTCGCAATCTTTAACTCCTTTTTTCATATCAGAAAAAATATTTACACCAAATTTTTCAATTTCATTTGGCATCAAATTTGTAGGAGCCACTATATTCACTTCTGCACCCAACATGTTTAGAAGATAAATATTTGATCTTGCTACTCTTGAATGTAGTATATCCCCACATATTGCAATTTTAAGACCTTCTATTTTTTTTCTTCTATTTATAATTGTTAAAGCATCCAATAATGCTTGAGTTGGATGTTCTCTTCTACCATCACCTGCATTTAGTACTGCACAATTAACTTTTTGAGATAGAAGGTTACAAGCTCCTGAGTCTTGATGTCTTATTACAATAATATCTGGGTGCATTGCATTTAAGGTCATTGCTGTATCAATTAACGTCTCACCTTTTTTGATAGCAGAATTTGTAATATTCATTGACATTACATCTGCTCCTAATCTTTTTCCTGCTAATTCAAATGAACTTTGAGTTCTCGTAGATGGTTCAAAAAATAAGTTTATTTGAGTTTTTCCTTTTAAAATATCCAATTTTTTATTTTTACTTTTATTTAATTCTATAAATTTTGAGGCCTCAATAAGAATTGTATTAACATCGCTGACAGATAAATCTTGGATACCTAATAAATGTTTTTGAGAAATTTTAATAGCTTTTTTGGATTTAGTTGCCATTAAAATTAACTCTATAACTATATAGTATTAACTATGCAACCATTAATTTTGAATAAAATCTAAAGCACCTTGTAAAATAAAAGCTGCTGCAAACTTATCAATATCTTTCTCTCTTTTACTGACATTTATATCTAATTCACTTGATAAATTGAAAGCACCAACAGTAGATAATCTTTCATCCCACAAAGACACAGGAATATCAATTTTATTCGAAATATTGATTGCTATATCTTTTGCTGATTGTGAAGATTTTCCGTAAGTGCCATCCATATTTATTGGATTGCCTATAATAATTCCTTTTATGTCATTTTCTGAAATAATACTTTCTAGTTCATCAATTAATTTCCCTTGTTTAGATTTATCTAAAGTTTGGAGAGGAGTTGCAATTTTTTGATTATAATCACTAATGGCAATCCCAATCCTTTTTGTACCTAAATCTATACCCAATATTCTTGAACCACTTGATAATTTGTTTTTGAATTCATCAATTGTGATCATATTGTATATTTTTAACTTAAGTGGTAGTTTGCGACATTATTTTTTACCATATGACGATAGATCTTAAAACAGTAAAACACATATCAAAATTAGCAAGGATCTCACTTGAAGAGAAAAAAGCTGAAAAATTAGCAAATGACATGAATTCTATATTTGAATTTATTGAAAAATTAAACGAGCTTAAAACAGAAAATGTTGAACCATTAACCTCTATAGCTGAAACAACTTTAAGATTCAGAGAAGATAAAATAACTAGCGATAATATAAGAGAAAAGATTCTTAAAAATTCTCCTGAAAAAAATGATGATTTTTTTGTTGTTCCGAAAGTAGTTGAGTAATGACAGAAATAACATCTTTAAGTCTTTTTGAATTAATTAAAAATATAAAAGAAAAGAAAATATCATCAAATGAAGCTGCAAAATCTTTTGTTGATAGATCTGAAAAGTCAAAAAAACTAAATGCTTATGTAACTGAAAATTTTGAAAATTGTCTTCAACTTTCAAAAGAGTTTGATAACAAACCAAATTTTGATTTAAAACTTCCAGGCATTCCAATTGCTGTAAAAGATCTATTTTGTACAAATGAGGTAAGAACAACAGCAGGAAGCAATATCTTAAATAATTTTGTTCCCAGCTATGAATCTACTGTAACACAAAATATATGGAACGAAGGTGGTATCTTGCTCGGCAAACTTAATTGTGACGAATTTGCAATGGGCTCATCTAATGAAACAAGTTTTTTTGGTAATGTTCAAAACCCAATTGCAAAAGATTTAGTTCCAGGTGGATCATCAGGTGGTTCCTCATCGGCTTTAGCAGCTAATTTAACACCAGTAACAATAGGAACTGATACAGGTGGATCTATTAGGCAGCCAGCCTCCTTTACTGGAACTGTTGGTCTAAAACCTACTTATGGAAGCTGTTCAAGATATGGAATTGTTGCCTTTGCATCATCTCTAGATCAAGCAGGTCCGATGAGTAAAGATGTCGAAGATTGCTCTATTCTTTTAGAAGTGATCTCATCATTTGATAAAAAAGATTCAACTTCAATAGATTTTAAAAGAAATAATTATTCATCAGAACTAACTAGAAATATTAAAGGTATAAAAATTGGTATCCCAAAAGAATACAGAGTTGATGGGATGCCAGAAGAAATTGAGAATCTATGGAAAAAAGGTATTGAATATGCAAAAGATTGTGGTGCAGAAATAATTGATATTTCTTTACCTCACACAAGTTATGCTTTACCTACTTATTATATTGTAGCCCCAGCCGAAGCATCATCTAATTTAGCAAGATATGATGGTGTTAAATATGGTCTAAGATCTTCTGGAGAAAGTTTAATTGATATGTATGAAAAAACTAGATCAGAGGGTTTTGGTGAAGAAGTAAAGAGAAGGATAATGATAGGCACCTATGTTCTATCTTCTGGATATTATGATGCTTACTATCTTAAAGCTCAAAAGGTTAGACAATTAATTAAACAAGATTTTGATCAAGCTTATAATAAAGTCGATGCAATTTTGACACCTTCAACACCTAGTTCTGCATTTAAAATTGGAGAAAAATCTAATGATCCAGTTTCAATGTATTTAAATGATATATTTACTGTTCCAGTAAACCTTGCAGGTTTACCTGCAATTTCAATACCAGCAGGTACAGATAAAAATAATTATCCATTAGGTTTACAAATAATAGGTAAACCGTTTGATGAACAAACAGTTTTAAATATTGCTTATTCAATGGAGGAAAAAATCAATTATAAAAATAATATAATTGATTGGTGGATGGAATAATGTCTAAAAATAATTCAGTATATCTAATAGAAAGAAATGATAATGTCTATGAAGTTGTTATAGGACTTGAGGTTCATGCTCAAGTAACATCAAATTCAAAACTTTTTTCATCCTCTTCTACAAAATTTGGTGCTGAACCTAACACACAAGTAAGTTTAGTTGATGCAGCATTTCCAGGAATGCTTCCAGTAATTAATGAATATTGTGTTAAACAGGCTATTAAAACTGGTATTGGTTTAAAAGCTAAGATCAATAATAAGTCTGTTTTTGATAGAAAGAATTATTTTTATGCTGATTTACCTCAGGGGTATCAAATTTCACAATATAAATACCCAATTGTGGGTGAGGGCAATGTTACTTTGGAAATGCCCGAAGGTCAAAAACAAGTTGGAATAGAAAGATTACATTTAGAGCAGGATGCAGGAAAAAGTATTCATGATGTTGATCCAAGTAACACTCTAGTTGATCTAAATAGATCGGGTGTAGCTTTAATGGAGATTGTTAGTAAGCCTGACTTAAGATCACCAGATGAAGTGAATGCTTATATAAAAAAACTTAGATCTATTATGAGATATTTAGGAACTTGCGATGGGAATATGCAAGAAGGATCATTGAGAGCTGATGTTAATGTGTCTGTAAGAATAAAAGGCTCAACAGATTTAGGAACAAGATGTGAAATAAAAAATGTTAATTCTATAAAGTTTATGCAAATGGCAATTATTTATGAAGCAAATAGACAAGTTGATTTATTAGAAGAAGGTGAGGAAATAGATCAAGAAACAAGACTCTTTGATACAAAAAAAAATGAAACAAGGTCGATGAGGTCAAAAGAAGATGCTCATGATTATAGATATTTTCCAGATCCAGATTTACTTCCACTAGAAATTACGGATAAATTTATTGATCAACTGAAATCTGAAATCCCTGAATTACCAGATGAAAAAAAGAAAAGGTTTATTGATGAGTTTAAAATTTCTCCTTATGAAGCAACTATACTAGTCTCTGATATTGATACAGCTAAATATTTTGAAGAAGTTGTTGCTAAAATGGGTAAAAACCGTGATATGAAACTAGCTGTGAATTGGATTACAGGGGAATTATTTGCTGTTTTAAATAATAAAAACATTGAAATTGCTCAAAGTCCAATAAGTGCAAAAAATTTAGCAAAATTGATTAATTTAATTAAAAACGGAACTATTTCAGGTAAAATTGCTAAGACAATATTTGAATTAATGCTGGATGGTGACTTAGATCCACAAATAATTGTTGAGGAAAAAGGGTTGAAGCAACAAAGTGATCCAAAAGCTCTAGAGGCATTAATTGATAAAATAATCAACGATAACAGAGAAAAAGCCATTGAATATAAACAGGGAAAAGAAAAGCTATTTGGTTTTTTTGTGGGGCAAGCAATGAAAGCTTCTGGTGGAAAAGCCAACCCTAAATTAATTAATGAAATATTAAAGAAGAAACTTTAATTTTAACATAACCTACAGTCATTATATAATTAAAAATATGGGTAAGAACATTGAGATTTCTGAAAAAATTGAAAAATATATAAATAATTTTAGTTTTAAACTAAGCCAAGTTCAAAAAGAAATCATAGATTATAATAATTCTCTTGGAAATGAAAAGAGAATGCAAGTAGCAATATCCCAATGTCATTTCCTCCATTTAATAATAAAAATATCTAATATAAAAAATGTGCTTGAGATTGGAACATTTACTGGTTTAAGCGCACTTTCTATTGCTCTTGCACTTCCTGATGATGGAAAACTTACAGCACTTGATAAAGATAAAGTTACAAGTAAGATTGCAGTAAGTTTTTTTAAGAAAGCTAAACAAGATAAAAAAATTCAAACGATTATAAAACCTGCACTAGATAGTTTAGATGAATTAAAAAATCAAAAATATGATATGGTTTTTATTGATGCTGATAAGCTCAACTATAAAGAATATTATGAAAAATCTTTTAAGATGATAAATAAAGGTGGTTTGATCATCATTGATAATGTTTTATGGCATGGTGAAGTCGTAGATGAAGATAAAATGGATAAATATACATTAAATATTAGAAAATTAAACGAGCATATTTCACGTGATGAAAGGGTAGAACAAATAATTATCCCATTAGGAGATGGAATGACTGTTTGTAGAATCTTATAATGTTTAATATTTTTGGTTTTTATAAATTTAAAAAACTTAGTAATTTAAAAAAATTAAAAAATAGATTAGAGAATAATCTTAAAGACTATGAAATTTGTGGAACAATAATAATTTCATCAGAGGGTGTTAATGGAACGATTTCAGCTAAAAAAGATAATCTTTTAAAATTCAATAAACTTTTAAAAAAAATATTATATATAAAAAAATTTAATTCAGAAAATAATTCAAATAGTAAATTTAATCCATTTCATAAACCTAAAGTAAAAATTAAAAAGGAAGTTGTTCCTATGGGTTTTAAAGTTAGAAACTACAACTATCCCAGCAACAACCTAAATCCAAGTCAATGGAATAAAATAATTAAAAAAAAGGATACAGTTTTGATAGATGCACGGAAATCTTTTGAGTATGATGTGGGAACTTTTAAAAAATCTTTAAATCCAAATATAGAAAACTTTCGTCAATTTCCTAAATATTTAAATCAATTTAAAAATAGTGAAAATATAGCAATGTTTTGTACAGGTGGCATCAGATGTGAAAAAGCAAATATTTATTTGAAAAAAAAAGGATTTAAAAATGTATATGTTTTAAAAGGTGGAATTATTAATTATCTGAATAATATTGATAAAAAAAATAGTCAATGGAATGGTGAATGTTTTGTTTTTGATAATAGAGTTTCAATAAAACATGGCTTGAAGCAGGGCAGTTATTCAATTTGTAGTGGTTGCAGAAAACCTCTTTCTATCAAAGAAAAAAAATCTTCTAAATATTTAGAAGGCATTCATTGTCCAAAATGTCACGATTATTTAACAGATGATCAAAAATCAAGATTTGCAATGAGACAAAAGCAAATAATACTTGCAAAAAAAACTGGCAAGAGACATATCTTTAAAAAAGATTATTAATTAAATTATTATTTTTATGGATTTGCTTAAAGAAAATATACCTTTACTTGTTAGAAAACTTGCAATACCAGCTAGTGTTGGTACACTTTTTCAAACCTTATACAATATTGTTGATACTTTTTATTCAGGATTAATCTCACCTGAAGCGCTTTCTGCGCTCAGTAAATCATTTCCAATATATTTTATTATTGTAGCAACCTCAATTGGTGTAACAGTTGCGGGAACTTCCTTGATAGGGAATAGTATTGGAGAAAAAAATGAAAAAAATGCCTCTTATTATTTTACCCATATTATTATCTATGGTTTCATCATATCAGTTTTTATTACATGCATAGGTTTATATTTTGCTGAAAAAGTTTTTAATATAATGGGTTCAACTGAAGAAATTACAAATTTAGGACTTCAATATACAAATATTATGTTTTATGGATCATTTCTTTTTTTCCTTGTTGTATCACTTAACTCTTTATTGCATGCAGAGGGAGATACAAAAACATACAGAAATGTTTTGGTTTTAAGTTTTCTACTAAATATAATTTTAAATCCTATTCTAATATTTGGTTTTCTATTCATACCTGCTTTAGGTATGATGGGTATAGGTCTATCAACAATTATAGCTCAATTTATAGCTTTTGCGATTATTTTATATAAGGTCTTGCAAAATCCAAGGGTGAAAAAAATTACCAAGGAATTTTTTAAAATTAAATTAACATTTTTAAAAAATATATTTTTTCAATCAATGCCAATATCAATTGCTATATGTGGATATGCAGTTGCTGCTACATTTATATTTACTTATGTTGGTCAAACTAGTGAATTGGCTGTAGCTGGTTATGGTGCAGCTACGAGAATTGAGCAAGTTGTTTTACTTCCTATATTAGGAATAAATACTGCAATTATCTCAATTATAGCTCAAAATTATGGTGCAAATCATTTCGATAGAGTGAAAGAGACTTATTTTATATCTGTCAAATATGGCTTTTTATTAATGTTTTTCTCTGGAATATTTGTTTATTTCACGGCAGATATAATACCAAGACTTTTCTCCAATGATGAAACTGTTCTAGAATATGGACGTAGATACTTAAAAATTGCAGCATTTATTTTACCTGCATATCCAATTTTCTTTTTATCAAACGGTTTTTTTATGGGTTTAAAAAAATCTAATTATGCAATGATAAATAATATGTTGCGAAATGTTCTTGTTCCTATTTGTGTTTTTTACTTAGCCAAATATCTATCTGCAGATTATGATAGTTTTTTCTGGTTGTGGTTTATTTTTCAATGGTCACTTTCGATACTATTATTTAGTTATGTGAGTTATTATATAAAAAAAAAATTAGATAAACCTAGCGCTATCCTTAATCCACAACCATAAATCTTCTGAGAATGATCTTCTCACAAAAAGATTTATTTCGTTTATTTCAGTATGGTGAATAATTACATCTGTATGATTGAGCAATGTTTGCGTTACAGAATTTTTAGTATTTTTAAAATTATTGAAATTAAAAGGAGATCCCGATGAAAGTAGATCAAAAGTCTTTTTACCCTTTATATTAATACATATCCATTGATTGGAAACATCAACTATTGAGCCAAAATTTAATTTAGAAATTTCGTTATAAAGACCATCATAAACATTATTATTATCTTCATCAAAATATACTAACCATTCATCTGGACTTAGCCATAGAGCATTAAATTGTTGATTTGAGGAACCCGTATTTGGTTCAATTGGTAATATGATTGATAAAATCTTTCCTGCTTTTGTAAAAAATTCCTTTTTTTTCCCTCGAATATTTATTTTTTTAATTGGTTCAGATAACTTTAATTCTAGTCCATCTAATGATTTTTTTTCGAAGTTAGGATATTCTAAATTAAGCATTGATCCTCTTGTTTTCTTTATCTAAAAAAATAAAATCTGAAACTGTTACATTGATATTTTTATTTTCCATAGGTACAAAAAGTTTTTGACCATTCATCTTTTTTCCACCTTTAACAACTGCTAGTGCAATTGATTTATTTAAATTAGGGCTAAAATAACTTGATGTTACATGTCCAATCATTTCAACCGGTTTCTTATTTAATTCAGAGACTATCTGAGCACCTTCTTCTAATATTTCATTAGGGTCATCCGTAAGCAATCCAACAAGCTGTTTTCTGTCCTCTCTCATTGTATCACTTCTATAAAGTGATCTTTTACCTATAAAGTCATATTTTTTTTTACTAACTATCCAATCCATCTGAAGATCAATAGGTGTCATAGTTCCATCTGTATCCTGGCCAACAATAATAAATCCCTTTTCAGCTCTTAATAAATGCATTGTTTCTGTTCCATAAGGAGTAATTTTGTATTCTTCTCCAGCTGCAATGCAGTTTTCCCATAATGATTTACCATATTTTGACTCTACATTAATTTCATAACTAAGCTCTCCTGTGAAACTTATTCTCATTATTCTACATTCAATTTTGTCAATTATTGCATCTTGGTAAGACATGTGAGGAAACGCTTCATCACTAAAATCTTTATTAGGAAATAATTTTTTCAATATTTTTTTTGAATTTGGACCACAAATACTTGCTGTAGAATAGTGATCAGTAACAGAGGTTAAATAAACATCTAATTCTGGCCATTCTGTTTGTAAATAGTCTTCAAGTTTAGAAAGCACATTTGCTGCGCCACCAGTTGTTGTGGTCATTAAATAATGATTTTCACCCAATCTTGTGGTTACACCATCATCATAAACCATACCATCTTCATTTAACATTAAACCATATCGGCATTTCCCAATTCCTAATTTTGACCAAGCATTTGTATAAACTCTGTTTAAAAATTCAGAAGCATCAGATCCCTGTATATCTATTTTTCCTAATGTAGAAGCATCCAAAATTCCAGCACTATCTCTTGCAGCTTTACTTTCTCTTTGAACTGCTAAATGAAGATTTTCATTACTAATTGGGTAATACCATGGTCTTTTCCATTGACCAACATTTTCAAATTTTGCATTATTTTGAACGTGCCATTCATGAATTGAGGTTTTTCTAACAATATCAAAAAATTTTCCAACACTTCTTCCTACAATTGCTCCAAAAGTTAATGGTGTAAATGGTGGTCTAAAAGTAGTTGTACCTAAAGTACCCATTTCTGCTCCGGCTGTGTCAGCAATAATCCCCAAGGCATGCATATTCGATAATTTACCTTGATCTGTAGCCATTCCAGTTGTTGTATATCTCTTTACATGTTCTATCGATTTAAAACCTTCTCTAAGTGCTAACTTTATATCTTTCGCAGTCGAGTCATTTTGAAAATCTATAAAAGATTTAGTCTTACTCTCTGAAATAGTATTTGGTAACAGCCATATGTTTTTCTTCTCTGACTCTTTTGAACATAAAACTGAAATTTTATCAAAACCGCCTTCATTAATGTTTAAAAATTTTTTAACTTTATTATTTGTATTTTTAACTATTTCTTCTAGTTCAAAATCACCGTTACATGATCCAACATTTATATGATTTTCATTTTTTTCAGTTGGAACAAATACTTGATCTATTTCTCTAAAATCTAATTTTCCTCCTGATTGTGTATGCATATGTACCATAGGTGTCCAACCTCCACTTATTGATAAACAATCACACTGAATTTTATGTTTATTTCCAGTAACATTCGATCCATCTTCTGATAAATTCATAATTTCTATTGATTTTATCTTTTTGTAGCCAAAAGTATTAACCACTGTAGAGTTCCAATATATTTTAATTCCTAGGTCTTCAGCATCTTTAACAATATTTGATGAAGATTTTTTTCTAATATCAACAATCTTTACTGATATTCCCTTTTCAAATAACGACACTGCAGTTTCATAAGCACTATCGTTGTTAGTAAAAATAATATTATTTAATCCAGTGGATACACCATAAAAATCTAAATATTTTTTGACAGAGTTAGCAAGTATAATTCCTGGTCTATCATTGTTGTTGAATATAAGAGGTCTTTCTATTGCACCAGCAGCAACAATTACTTTATCTGCTCTTATTTTCCACAATCTCTGTCTTATACTGCCATTTTTTTTATCTAATGGTAAATGATCTGATATATTTTCTTTGGCCAAAAGGTAGTTATAACTATGAAAAGCTGCCAAACTTGTTCTAGTTTTTATTATTAAATTATCTAATTTTTCTAATTCTGATATTTCATTCATTAACCATTCATTTGATTTTTGATTATCTATTATAAAATTTTTATTATTTTGATAAATTGTGGATCCACCAAGTATATTTTTATCTTCGATTAATATTGTCTTTAAATTATTTTTTGCTGCCATTTTAGCAGATATGATACCTGAAATCCCACCTCCAATAACTAATACATCACAATGTTCATGTTTATGGTCATAAATGTCTGGATCTGGTTGTGTAGGTGATTTGCCAAGGCCTGCAGACAATCTTATTAATGGTTCATAAATTTTTTTCCAAAAACTTTTAGGCCACATAAAAGTCTTATAATAAAAACCTGCTGGTATAAATGGTGATATTAAGTTATTAATTCCACCTATATCAAAGTTAAGACTTGGCCAACAATTTTGACTAGATGCTTTCAATCCTTCATAAAGTTCTATTTCTGTAGCTCTTACATTAGGCTCTGTTAAATCAGTATTATCATTTATTTGGCATATTGCGTTTGGCTCTTCAGATCCACATGACATTATACCTCTTGGACGATGATACTTAAAACTTCTGCCAACTAAATGAATGCCATTTGAAAGAAGTGCTGAGGCTAAAGTATCACCCTCAAAACCATGATATTTTTTACCGTCAAAAGTAAATGAAACAGTTTTTGTTTGATCAACAAATTTTGTTTTATTAATTCTATATTTTGTCATTTAAATTACAGGAGGTTTTTCACCCATTTTGTAAACTGCATGTATTTTGTCATTTGATGTATCCCTAACCATATTAAACCATTTTCTACATCCATGAGTATGGTTCCATCTTTCAAACTGAACACCTTTAATATTCTTTCTCATAAATAAATATTCTGCCCATTCATCATCACTTAGCTCTGTAGGTTGTTTTGGTCTTACAATGTGTGCTTCGCCACCACATGAAAACTCACTCTGGTCTCTTTCTCCACAATATGGGCAATTTATAACAAACATTAGTGTGCTACAGCAGCTGCACCATGTTCATCAACAAGATCTCCACTTACAAATCTGTTAAGATTAAATGCTGCATTTAATTTATGTGGCTCATCATTAGCAATTGTGTGAGCAAATAAATCACCAGATCCAGGCGTTGCTTTAAAACCTCCTGTTCCCCATCCACAGTTAAAATAAAGACCTTTTATATTTGTTTTGCTAATGATCGGACTTGCATCCGGGCAAATATCAACAATACCACCCCATTGTCTTAACATCTTCATTCTACTAAAAATAGGGTACAGCTCTAATATAGCTTTTAAGGTACCTTCTACTACATCATGACTTCCTCTTTGTGTATAAGATATGTAAGCATCTGTTCCAGCACCAATTACTAATTCACCTTTATCAGATTGACTAACATATGCATGGACAGCATTAGACATTACAACTGTATCTATTATTGGTTTGACTGGTTCTGAGACTAATGCCTGTAATGGTTTACTTTCAAGTGGTAATTTTAAGCCTGCCATATTAGCAATTACACTTGAATGACCTGCGGCTACTACACCAATTTTTTTTGTTTTGATAAATCCTTTTGTAGTATCAAGTCCTTCAACATGGTCTCCATTTCTTTTTATTCCTTTCACTTCACAATTTTGAATTATATCTACACCCATTGCATCTGCACCTCTTGCATAACCCCATGCAACAGCATCATGTCTTGCAGTTCCAGCTCTTCTTTGTAAAGTTCCACCAAGTACAGGATATCTAATATCTTGAGAAATATTTATTATTGGACAAAATTCCTTAACTTGTTTTGTGTCTAACCAAACAGCATCAATTCCATTTAACCTATTTGCATGAGTTCTTCTTTTTAAATCTCTAACGTCTTGAAGGTTATGAGCTAAGTTCATAACTCCACGTTGACTAAACATTATATTATAATTTAACTCTTGAGATAAATTTTCCCAAATTTTTAAAGCATGGTCATATAATCCAGCGCTAGCATCCCATAAATAATTTGATCTTATGATTGTTGTATTTCTCCCGGTATTACCTCCACCAATCCAACCTTTTTCTAAAACCGCAATATTTTTCATGTTATGTTTTTTTGCAAGATAGTATGCCGTGGCTAGTCCATGCCCACCACCTCCAACAATTACTGCTTCATATTCTTTTTTAGGCTCAGGATTCCCCCAGGCTTGTTTCCAGTTTTCATGCTGCGAAAAAGCATTTTTTATCAGTGAAAAAATTGAATATTTGTTTTTCATATTTGCAAGAAATTACTTGATTAATATTGAATATTCAATGATTTCAAGTTACACATGTATCAACGGAAGAGTGGGTGAGTTGGCTTAAACCAGCAGTTTGCTAAATTGCCGAAGGAGCAATCCTTCCAAGGGTTCGAATCCCTTCTCTTCCGCCATTTAATACATGCTCTGATTTTTAAAGAAATCTTTTAGATAAATTGGCTTTTGAGACAAAATATACCTGTAAACATTGTAATTTTCTAAAACTCTTTGTACATAATTTCTTGTTTCTTTAAATTTAATAAGCTCAATCCAATCAACATAGTCAATTTGTTTTTTTTGAGGATTTTTATTAATTTTTTTCCAATACTTTACTCTCTTAGGACCAGCATTGTAAGCGGCTGTAGCAAAAGGGTAGGATCCTTTATACTGATTGATTAAGCCAGCAATATAATGAGATCCTAAATTAATATTATATTCTGGATCAGTTGTTAATTTAGACTTTGTGTATCCCAACTTAGCTTGTTTTGATACAGTCTTAGCCGTATAAGGCATAAGTTGCATTAATCCTTGAGCACCAACTCTACTCCTAGCAGAGGTATCAAATTCACTTTCTTGTCTGATAATAGATAATATCAATGCTGGATCAGGAATTTTTCTTCCGCCAACAAATTTTGGTACGCTCATTATTGGATAATTAAATTGGTTGTGAAATCTTTTTTGATATGAGGCAATTTTTGAAACCTGTATAGCAAAATCAAACCGTGATATATCAGATGCTAATTTAGCAGCTAAAGCTTCACTACCTTTTTCTACATTATCATTTGCTAAAAACCTTAAGATATGTTTTGTGTATTTGTCTTTATTTAAATAATCAAGCAAATCTACAATTGCGACAAGTTTTTTTGAATAAAACTCTTGTTCATAATCATCTTCTATAAACATTAATTTATCTAGCTCAAATTTCTCTTGAGGTTTCACTTTCATGTGTGAGAGTTGACCATAATATGTTGTTAAATATTTCGATCCTTCAAAGAACCATTTATTTGATTTTTCTTTATTGCCAATTTTTTCATAAGTTTTACCCAACCAATAAGCACCTCTAGACAAGCTAATTGGATAGCTAACATTCTTGTAAAAATTTAAAAAATGTTTTTCTGCCTGTTGTGCATCGTTTAAAAAACTAAGTGCTATCCATCCACTCATCCACTCGGCTTCAGCATAGTCTGCACCTTCTGTCATTGCGTGATTTGAAATAATTCTATAAGCCGTTTTATATTTTTTTTTATAAATTAAAGATCTTCCAATTATTGACCTTTCTTTCCACCATTTATCTGGTCTTACTAAATATTCATCACTGTTTTTTACTTTATTAAGAATTTCTAGTGAACTATCTACACGTCCTTTTTTTCTTCTCCATTTTAATCGATCATAATTTAAACCAGCGTCATTCTTAAAGCTTTTGGGTACTTTTTTGATCGCTTCATCAACTCCATATCCTCTGCTTATTAATATTTGCCTTGCTGTATAAAGTAATTGATACTCATTAGGCAGATATCTAATAACTCTTTTAAGATCCCAATGTTTGCCCTCCCAAGCATAATAATCTGCTCTATTTATATAATCAGAAGTATCTAGAATATTTTTAAATTTTTTTCTAAAATATTTTAAATTATTTGTATTTAGATCTGCACTTATAAATCCCTCTTTTATTAATCTTATTCCATCACCAGATTTTCCAGTTTTAATTAAACTCTCACCTAACATCATTTTACCATATCCACTTAATGGTTCATTACTTCCAAACCAATTAATTATTTCTGTAGGAGAATGGCTTTGTAAATTTATTTTGTGCTCAGCAAGATATTTAATTCTATCAAATCTTGGATAATCTTTAACTCTTTCGATAAACCTCTTATATTCAGAAAAGGTTACTTTATTCCCCGACGTAAGAAGATGCCTCCACTGTATAAAATCATATATTGATTGAGCTCTTGCTTTTTTTGCAGTATTTTTTGCATCTTTCCAATTAGACTTTTCCATAAATCTAATTGCTTGCTTTGCGAATTCAAAATCTCTTTCACTGTAATATCTAGTTTTTTTAACAGTTCTTAATGTTTGTTTTTTTACAATAAGTGGTTTTTTGGGGGGTAATAAAATTCCAAAAATCTCTTTAGGTAAATCTTTATCATCTTTTAAACTTTGTTTTTCATTAAATGTTCCTGGTTTAAGGGGAGGAACTACTATCTGACTTTTAAACGCAGGTTTTTTCTTAGGTATTATTATTTCATTTGAATATGATGATTGAAAAAAGGTTAAAAAAAATATAGTTGTTAGTAGTAATTTAGATTTTCTAAAAATCATTTTTAATAACTTATGATATAAATATTTATGTTTAAAGGTTCAAATGTAGCTTTAGTAACACCATTTAAGGGCAATAGTCTTGATGAGGAAACTTATATAAAAATTATTAATTTTCATTTAGAAAATGGAACAAATGGACTCGTGCCAGCAGGTACAACAGGCGAGTCACCAACTCTTTCACATAAAGAACATGAAAAAGTTATAGAGTTATGCATTCAAGAAGCTAAAGGAAAAATTCCAGTAATTGCAGGCACAGGATCAAATTCTACTTCAGAAGCTATATCACTTACTGAGCACGCAGAGAAAGCTGGAGCAGACGGCGCCTTGATAGTGACACCTTATTACAACAAACCCACTCAGGAGGGCTTATATCAGCATTACAAGGCTATAAATGATAAATGTGGCATACCAATCATAATTTATAATATTCCTGGAAGATCGGTTATTGATATGACGGTAGATACTATGGCAAGATTATTTGAGCTGAAAAACATAGTTGGAGTAAAAGATGCAACTGGTGATTTGAATAGAGTAGATGAGACCTTCAAAAAAATTGGAAATGAATTTATCCAACTAACTGGTGAGGACGGTCTTGCTTACGAATATAACAAAAGAGGCGGCATTGGGTGCATTTCTGTTACAGCCAATATAGCTCCTAAAATGTGTTCTGATATGCAAAAATTTTCAAAATCTCAGGATAAAGATGAGCAAAAAAAGGCTGAAGAAATAGATAAAAAACTTCAACCTGTTCATAAATCTTTATTTATTGAAAGCAATCCGTCACCAGTTAAATACGCAGCAAAATTGATAGGTATCTGCGATGATAATGTGAGATTACCCTTAGTAACAGTTTTAGACGAAACCAAAGCCGAGGTAAAAAAAGCTCTTATATCTGCCAAATTAATTAATGAATAAAAAAACCATTCCTGGTTTAAAAATTATTACAATTAATAGAAAAGCATCTTTTAATTATTTTTTTAAAGAGATATTTGAAGCAGGTATTGTTTTAAAGGGTTCTGAAATAAAATCTGTAAGATCAGGTAAAATTAATATAGCAGATTCTTACGCCGTGGATAGAAATGGAGAAATTTTTTTGATCAATTCTCATATACCTATTTATAAACAAGCCAGTTATTCAAATCATAATCCTTACTCTGAAAGAAAACTTTTATTGAATAAAAGAGAAATTAATAAAATTATTGGCAGAATTCATGAAGATGGTTTAACTATTGTACCAACAAAAATGTATTTTAAAAAAGGGAAGGCAAAACTAGAAATTGCAGTAGCCAAAGGTAAAAAACAATTTGATAAAAGACTGACAAAGAAAACAAGAGACTGGAACCGTGAAAAAGCAAGATATATTAGAAAATCAAGTTAATTTTGTATATCTAGCATTAGGTTCTAATCTTGGAGACAAGAAGAATAATTTAAATAAAAGTATAGATTTAATCCATAAAGAGGGAATTTTTATAAAGAAAAGATCGAAATTTTATAGCACAAAATCTTGGCCAAATGAAAATTTTCCAAACTTTATTAATTCTATCATATTGATTGAGACAAAATTAAATATAACTGAATTATTTTTAAAAATTAAAAAAATTGAAAAAAAATTAGGTAGAACTAGATCAAAAAGAAACCATCCAAGAATATGTGATATTGATATAATTGATTATAATGGTGCAATAATTCATAGAAAACTTGGTAATCATAAACTCAATACACCGCATAAAAGAATGCATAATAGAAATTTTGTTCTGTTTCCTTTATATGAATTAGATAAAGATTGGGTTCACCCTAAACTTAAGAAAAATATAGTCATTTTAATGTCAAATTTAACCTCAGATCAGTTATTGGGTATTAAAATTGCCCAATAAAATGATATAAATAATAATGCTTAAATCTGAAGAATTAATTAATAAGGTAAAAAATTATAACAAGTTTCTAAATCCAGAAACTTTATCAAAAGCCTATGATTTTGCTTTAAAGGCCCATGAAAAACAAAAAAGAGATGAGGGCTCACCTTATATTATTCACCCGATTGCAGTTGCAAATATTTTAACTGAGTTAAAGCTAGACAGTGCAACTATAGCGACTGGTTTACTTCATGATACAATAGAAGATACTCATGCAACTTATAATACAATAGAAGCAGAATTTGGAAAAGAGGTTGCTGATTTAGTTGATGGTGTTACAAAAATTTCTGAGTTTGAAAATCAGGCAATATCAAACTCTAAAGCAGAAAATTTTAGAAAATTAATACTAGCGACTTCAAAAGATATCCGAGTTTTACTAGTGAAACTTGCTGATAGACTACACAATATGCGAACCATTAAAGTTGTTGATAAAGAAAAGCAAATTAGAAAAGCAAAAGAAACAATGGAAATATATGCGCCACTTGCAGATAGAATGGGCATGCATCGTATAAGAGATGAATTAGAAGACCTTTCTTTTGAAGTTTTAAATGAAGATGCAAGAAAATTAATAAAAGACAGATTAGATAAAATTAAAGAAAATAATCTAATTAACTTTAATAATATTTCTGATGAGTTTTTTGAAATACTTAAAAACAAAAATATAGAACCAAAAATAGTTGGTAGAGAGAAAACTCCTTTTTCAATTTGGAGAAAAATCCAAAAAAAAAGAACTTCTCTTGAACAGATAACAGACATTATTGGTTTTAGAATTATTTTAGATAATATTGATGATTGTTATAAAGCTTTAGGAATTTTCCATAGTAAATGGAATTGTATACCAGGTAAATTTAAAGATTATATTTCATCACCTAAAATCAATAAATATCAATCATTACACACAGCTATTATTGGACCAAATAAAAGACCAATTGAAATCCAATTAAGAACAAAACAAATGCATGAGTTCGCAGAAAGAGGTATTGCTTCTCACTGGAAATATAAATCATCAGAAAAATTTAATTCCTTGACTTGGAAGGAATATGATTGGTTGGCTGATCTAGTTGAAATTATTGATAAAAACGAAAATCCAGATGACTCATATGAATATACAAAACTCCAAATGTTTCAAGAAAACGCTTTTTGTTTCACACCAAAAGGTTCAATTATAAAATTACCTAAAAATGCTACACCAATAGATTTTGCTTATGCTGTCCATACTCAAATTGGAGATGCCGCTGTTGGTTGCGAAATAAATGGAAATGAAAGTGCTTTGCAATCAATATTACACAATGGCGATGTTGTTAAAATTATCACCTCAAAAAAAGCTTCTCCTTCATTACATTGGTTAAGCAGTACCAAAACAGGAAAAGCTCGTGCTGCAATTAGACGTTATTGGCAGTACCGCGAAAATAGCAAACCTATTAAGGAAAAACGATATAATACTACACTTTGGATTTCTCTTCCAGACGAACCTGGCAAAATGGGTGATGTAACTACTATGATTGGAGAAAACTTTGTTAATATTTCAAGCGTTGAAATGGTAGAAAAACTCAATGGAAGGATTAATTTTAAATTTAATTTAATCATTCATGACCTTAAGAACTTTACAAAATTGATAAGTGAACTAAAACAAAAAGAATATAAATTTAAAATTATTAGACATAAAAATAAAAAATATGCTTTCTTTAAAAAACTCTTTAGCAGTTTTAAGAAAAACTAATGCTTTGTTAGACGGACATTTTGTATTGTCATCTGGACTACATTCACCTTCTTATGTGCAGTGTGCAAAATTACTTAGCTTTCCAAACAAATCTGAAAAATTTACAAAATCACTAGCAAGTAAAATAAAAAAAAAATTTAAAAATATTGATATAATTATTTCGCCAGCAATGGGAGGAATTGTAATTGGCTATGAGATCGGCAGAATTTTAAGAAAAGAAACAATTTTTTGTGAGCGTGTTAATGGAAACTTTAAATTAAGAAGAGGTTTTAATGTAAAAAAAAAATCAAGAGTTTTAATTATTGAAGATGTCATAACGACAGGAAAATCAAGTCTAGAGTGTGCTAAATTAATAAAAAAATCTGGTGCAATTTTGTTAGGATTTGCATGTTTAATTGATAGATCTAATATGCAAACTTTAAAAATAAAAAGAAAAAAAATTGTCTCACAAGTAAAATTAAAAATTCCAACTTATAAAGAAAAAAATATTCCTAAAAGTCTAAAAAAAATACCAATTACAAAACCGGGTAGTAGATTCTTAAAATGAAAAAGAGGCTAGGTGTAAACATTGACCATGTTGCAACTTTGAGAAATGCTAGAGGTGAAAAACATCCTGACCCCTATAGTGTAGCTTTAGATGTTCTAAAGGCTGGTGCAGACTCAATTACTGTTCACCTAAGAGAGGATAGGAGACACATTAAAGATATGGATTTAAAAATTCTCTCATCAAATAAATCAATCCCTATTAATTTGGAAATAGCTTCAGATCCAAAAATTGTTAATATTGCACTAAAAAACAAACCTTCATTTATCTGTCTTGTTCCTGAAAAAAGAAATGAAGTTACTACTGAAGGAGGATTAAATTTAAAAAAAAATAAAAATAAAATCAAAAAAATATTAGAAATCTTTAATAGAAATAATATTAGAACTAGCTTATTTATAAATCCATCTCTTCAAGATATAAAATTATCAAAAACGTTAGGTAGTAAATGTATAGAAATACATACAGGAAAGATTTCTAACCAAATAAAACAAAAAAAAAATTATACTAAAGAACTAAATAAAATTAAAAAATGTGCCTTTTATGCAAGTAAAATAGGTTTAGAAGTTCACGCTGGTCATGGTATGGACTATAAAACAACAAAAATACTAAATAAGATAAAACAAATTGAGGAATTTAATATAGGCCATTTTATAATTGGAGAATCTGTCTCCCATAGTATTTCAAAAGTAGTTAAACAATTTATTAAAATATTAAGATAATGCATATAATAGGTAACGGTGTTGATATTATTAAAAACAGTAGAATAAATAATTCATTAAAAATAAAAGGTTTTTTAAATAGAATTTTTACTAAAAAAGAAATCCAACAGGGAACAAAATTAAAAAATAAAATTAATTTTTACGCAAAAAGATTTGCTGCAAAAGAGGCTTTTGTTAAAGCAATTGGGACTGGTTTTAGATCAGATATAAATTTTATAGATATTGAAATTAAGAACTACAAGAATGGAAAGCCATATATTTCACTATCAAAAAAGTTAAACAACTTTTTGCAAAATAAGTTTAAAATACAAAAATATAAAATCTTTTTATCTCTTTCTGATGAGAAAGATTATTCAATAGCGTTTGTAGTTATAGATAAAAAAATATGAAAAAAATAATAATTGAAAATCTTAAAACTATAATTTATGCTCTAATCATTGCTGTTTTAATCAGATCTATCTTGTTGCAGCCTTTTTATATCCCTTCATCGTCAATGGAACCAAATTTATTAGTTGGAGATAGACTTTTTGTAACTAAATTTACATATGGTTATAGCAAACATTCCTTTCCATTTAGTCCACCTATTTTTGAAAACCGTATTTTTACCAATAATCCTGAACGAGGTGACGTTGCTGTATTTAAAACACCAGCTGATAATAGAACCGATTATATAAAGCGTGTTATTGGTTTACCAGGTGATACAATTCAGTTTATTAATGGTGATCTTTACCTTAATGATAATCAAATTTTAAAAACAATTAAATCAAAAAATATCACTAATTATTGTGGCAAATCAAAAATAAAAGTTAACACATTTGAGGAAAAACTTCCAAACGGTAAAGTTTATTTGGCATCATACAGAACAGATATTACTTTTGCTAACACAGATAAATACCTAGTGCCAAAAGACCATTTATTTTTCTTAGGAGACAATAGGGATTGCTCAAAAGATAGTAGATTTTTATCTGAAGTTGGATATGTCCATAAAAATAATCTTGTGGGAAAAGCTCAAATCTTATTTTTTTCATCAGATCCATTTGTAGGAAGTATTGTTAAATTTTGGAATTGGAATGAAATATTAAGGTTAAATAGATTTTTCAAATTGATTGATTAATTATGAACGCTATTAAAAGACTTCAAAAAAAAATTAAAATAGATTTCAAAAATGAAAAAATACTTTTGCAAGCAATTACTCATAAAAGTTTTGATCCAAATAATAATTATGAAAATCTTGAATTTTTAGGTGATAGAGTACTAGGACTTGTTGTTTCAAAAAAATTATATGAACTTTATCCAAATGAAAAAGTAGGGTCTTTAGATAAAAAATTAGCGTCATTGGTTAATAAAAATAAATGTTTAGAAGTAGGTAATTCATTAAGCCTTAAAGAATTTGTAATTACAGGTAATTCTAAGTCGAGCAAAAACATTGTAGAAAATAAAATTATCTCAGATTGCTGCGAGGCAATAATTGGAGCAATTTATTTAGATAAAGGATTAGAAGTTTCTAAAAGTTTTATTCTCAAACTATGGAAAGATTTAATAAACGATGCAGAAACTACATTTGTTGATGCCAAAACACAACTGCAGGAATACTCTTTAAAAAGTTTTAAAATATTGCCTATTTATAAATTAGTTTCTAACACAGGGCCTAGACATAAGCCAAATTTTAAAGTTGGGGTAAGACTTAAAAATAGTACGTATATTTATTCAATAGGATCTTCAAAGAAAAATGCAGAGCAATCTGCAGCCTTAGAACTTCTTAAAAAAATTAAGCAAAAATGAACTTGCAAGATAAAGGATATTTATTGTCTTTGAATAAATATAATGAAAATTCATCAATAGCCGAATTTTACACTGAAAATAATGGAAAAATAGTTGGTGTAATTTTTGGATCAACTTCAAAAAAGATTAAGAGTTATTTGCTAATAGGTAATAAATTTCACATAAATTCGAAACTAAGAGACGATGGCAGACTTGGTTATTTAAAGGTTGAGATTGATGAAATCAAGACACCAGTTTATTTAGAAAATAAAAAAAAACTATTTTGTATTATATATTGTATGAATTTGATTAAAATTCTCACGGCTGAAAATGAGAATAATATTGAAATATATAATCTTTTAGAAAAATTATTCAAAATAATTGAACTTGATAATTGGCTTGTTGAATTTTTATATTTAGAGCTAAATATACTAAAGTCTATTGGATATGATATAAATTTTAAAGATTACGTGGTCGATAAAAATATTAACGGCCAAACCAAATATATTGTAGACTCAAGTCAAAAAATTATACCTAATTTTCTAATAGATAAAAATATTAGTCCTGAAAATTTAAAAGACATATATAGTGGCTTTTCCATAGTTGGAGATTTTTTGGATAAAACAATCATCAAACCTAACAATAAGAATTATCCTTCCTCAAGAAATGATTTCGTTAATTTGTTAAAATAATTAAAGATCTACCTGATCAGCAAAATAAGTTACAATACTATTTGCTCCAGCCCTTTTAAAAGAAATAAGAGACTCTTTTATTGAAGTTTTATCTATTAATTTTTTATTAATTCCACTCATTATTAAACTGTATTCACCAGAAACTTGATATGCAAATACTGGTATTTTGAAATTATCTTTTACTTTTTTTATTATATCAAGATAGGGCATGCCAGGTTTAACCATGACCATATCAGCACCTTCTTTTATATCTAATGAAACTTCTCTCAAAGACTCATCTGAATTTCTAAAATCCATTTGGTATGTTTTTTTATCACCTTTTAATAATTTTTTTGATCCAACAGCGTCTCTAAATGGCCCATAAAAGCTAGATGAAAATTTTACTGCATATGACAATATCTGCACATCGTTTAAATTATTTTTATCTAGAGCTGATCTAATTTTACCAATTCTGCCGTCCATCATATCTGAAGGTGCGATAACATCACATCCCATTTTTGCTTGAAGTACAGCTTGTTTGGTGAGTATTTCTACAGTTTTATCATTTAGAATATTGTTTTTATTTAATAATCCATCATGGCCATGGGAAGTGTATGGATCTAGGGCTACATCGCACATAATGCCAATTTTATTCTTAAATTTTTTTTTAATAAACTTTATTCCTCTGCAAACCAAATTGTCTGGATTTAAAGCTTCAGATCCTTTTTCATCTTTCTTTGTAGGACTTGTGTATGGAAATAAAGCAACCATAGGTATTCCTTTTTTTATTGCTTTACCTACAACTGTATTTAGTTTATCTACACTATATCTAAATACATTTGGCATAGATTTTATTGATTCTTTTTTATTTTTTCCTTCAATCAAGAAAATTGGCAGTATCAAATCACTGTAAGATAAAGAACTTTCTTGAACTAATTTTCTAGACCAAGCATATTTTCTTGATCTTCTAAGCCTTAAATTTGGGTATTTACCTGTAATCATATTGTATTTTATTATGCGACAAAATCTATTATACAAATATATATATAAATGAGTAGAAAACAATCTTCATAATGGACAATAAAAATAAAATTGTAAATCTAAACTTACATAATCAAACTGATAGAGTTTTGGACTTTAGTGATTTTCAAAAACAAACTATACAATTTGATATTGTTAAGCTTCAAGATGCTTATAATCAAATCATACAAATTAAAAAATTTGATGATGGTGGCGGTGTAACTAATTTTGGTGCAATTTCATTAACACAAATACCAGGAGACCCGGACTCAATAAAAGGAAGTAAAGCTCGTGGCGTTTATTGGACTAAACCTGATAAATCTGGAAAAGAAGTTTCAAGAGATGTGGATATAGACGAGTCTAAATACAGTGAATTCATAAGAGATTATGAAAATACTTATTTTAAAGAAGTTTATGATGTTCTTTCATCCAAATATAAATTAGGTAGAGTGAGAATTTTATTAAAAGAACCAAGATCAACATTAAGCTGGCATAGAGATCCAGAGCCTAGATTGCATATACCAATTATAACAAATCCAGGTTGCTTGATGGTTATTGATAATGTAGCTAAGCATATGCCTGCTGATGGATCAGTTTGGGTTACTAACAATACGAAATATCATAATGCATTTAATGGTGGAGAAGAAAACAGAATACACCTTGTTGCTTGTGTTTTAGATTATAAATTTAATTAATTTGAAAAAAATCTTTATTGCATCAGATCACGCTGGTTTTAAATTAAAAGAAAGTATTAAAAAAAATTTTTCTACAAAGTTTGATGTTTCAGATTTAGGACCAAAAAATTCCAAAAAATCAGTAAATTACCCAGATTATGCCCATAAATTATCAAAAAAGATAAAAAAAAAGAATGTTGGTATTTTAGTATGTGGTTCAGGTATGGGTATGGCAATAACTGCTAATAAGCATAAAAATATAAGAGCGGCATTATGTTATTCAGTAAAAAACGCTAAATTATCTAGATTGCATAATGATGCAAATGTTATTACATTAGGAGAAAGGTTGATTAGTAAAAATTTAGCCTTTAAATGTATAAATGCATTCTTAAATACAAAGTTTGAAGGTGGGAGGCACTTAAAAAGAGTTAAAAAAATATAAATTTATGTCTAGTGAAACAAAATATTTAAACAGTGAGTATAAAGATTTTTTTGAAAAAAGCTTATTAGATAGCGATCCAGAAATTTATAAAGCTATTAATGATGAGTTAGTAAGACAACAAAATCATATTGAACTAATTGCATCTGAAAATATTGTATCTCAAGCAGTTTTAGAAGCCCAAGGTTCAGTATTAACTAATAAGTATGCTGAGGGATATCCCGGAAAAAGATATTATAATGGTTGTGAACATGTGGATGTTGCGGAACAATTAGCTATAGACAGACTTAAAGAATTATTTAACTGTAAATTTGCCAACGCACAACCTCACTCAGGGGCACAAGCAAACGGTGCTGTTTTTTTAGCTTTGTTAAAGCCTGGTGATACTTTTATGGGAATGAGCTTGAATTCAGGAGGTCATATTACTCATGGTTTAAAAATTTCTATGTCAGGAAAATGGTTTAATGCAATTGGATATGAAGTTGATAAAAAGTCTGAACTTATTGATTATGATAATGTTGAAAAACTTGCGCTTGAGCACAAACCTAAACTTATAATTGCTGGTGGTAGTGCTTATTCAAGGGTTATTGACTTTAAAAGATTTAGAGAAATAGCTGATAAAGTTGGAGCATACCTAATGGTTGATATGGCTCATTTTTCTGGTTTGGTTGCTGGTAAGGGATATCCAAATCCATGCGACTATGCTCATGTAGTCACATCTACTACTCATAAAGTTTTTAGAAGTGCGAGGGGTGGAATCATATTAACTAATCATGAAGACTTATCTAAAAAATTTAATACAGCAGTTTTTCCTGGATACCAAGGAGGACCACTAATGCATATTATAGCTGCAAAAGCTGTTGGATTTAAAGAAGCATTAAAACCTGAATTTAAAGATTATATTAAAACTGTTTTGGCTAACGCAAAAATTTTAGCTGAAACGTTAAAAAATAATGGTTTTAAAATTTATTCAGGTGGTACAGATACACATCTTATGTTAGTTGACCTAAGACCTTTTAATGTAAAAGGTAACGTCGCTGCAGAAAGCCTTTCTAGAGCTAATATTACATGTAATAAAAATGGTATTCCGTTTGACAGTGAAAGCCCAATGATAACTTCTGGAATAAGACTTGGATCACAGGCTGCTACAACTCGCGGTTTTGGATTAAAAGAATTTCAAATAGTAGGTGATTTAATAACAAAAACTATAAAAGGGTTAGCTGAAAACCCTGAAGATAACTCTAAAACTGAAGATGAAGTAAGAAAAGAAGTTGTTAGCCTATGTTCAAATTTTCCTATATATAAGCACTTAGGTTAGATTAAGCTTATGATATGTCCTATATGTAAAAAAGGCGACACTTCAGTTGTCGACTCAAGACCTACAGAAGATGGTACAACTATTAGAAGACGAAGACTTTGTACTTGTGGACAAAGATTTACTACTTTTGAAAGAGTACAATTTAGAGAATTAACTGTAATTAAAAAGAACGGAAGAAAGTCAACTTTTGATAGGGAAAAACTTTCAAAATCTATCTATGTTGCTTTGAAGAAAAGACCTATTGATACAGAAACAACTGAAAAATTTATTTCTAAAATAAGTAGATCACTTGAGGAATTAGGTCAAAGTGAAATATTATCAAATACAATCGGTACAATGGTCATGGAGGGACTAAAAGAACTAGACCCTGTAGCATATGTCCGATTTGCATCAGTCTATAGAAACTTCAGAGAAGAAAAAGACTTTGTTCAATTTGTGGATAGAATTGATGTCTTTAAAAAAAGATAATTATAAATCATCAGATAAAAAAATTATGAACTTTGCTATAAACTTAGCAGAGAATAATAAGTATTTAACTGGCACAAATCCATCAGTTGGATGTGTAATTGTAAAAAATAATAAAATCTTATCTTTTGCAACGACTAATAATGGAGGAAGACCACATGCAGAAAGTATTGCCTTAAATAAAAATAGATACAATAAAGGAACATCGCTTTACTCGACACTTGAGCCTTGTTCTCATCACGGGGTAACACCTCCTTGCACAAATGCAATAATAAAAAATAAAGTTAAGATAGTGTACTACTCAATTGAAGATAAAGATTTACGTACATTTAATAAAACTAAAAAGATTTTAAAGTCTAAAAAAATAGTTGCGATATCAGGACTTCAAAAACAAAAAGTTAAGAACCTTTATAAAGAATATAATTATGTAAGATCTAACAAAACCCCTTATGTAATTGGAAAAATTGCAAGCTCATCAAATTTGAATATTTTGAGAAACAATTCTTTTATAACGAATGAACATTCAAGAAGAGTTTCACATATTTTAAGATTTCAAAATCATGCAATATTAACTTCTTACAAAACAATTAATAAAGACAACCCTAAACTTAATTGTAGATTGAATGGATTAGAGAAATATTCACCTACTGTAGTTGTAATAGATAAGAATTTAAAAATAAAAATTAACTCTTACGTGATTAAAAATTCAACAAAAAGCAAATTAATTATATTTCACTGTTCTAAAAATATCTCTAAAATTAAGTTTCTAAAAAAAAGAGGTGTTAAACTTATTTATCAAAAACTAGAAAATAAGACTAACTTTGACCTTAGAAAAGTAACACAAACACTTTATAAACTTGGTCTACACAGGATTTTAATAGAAACCGGTAAGGATTTAATGACTAATTTCCTTAATGAAAATTTATTAAATGAATTCTATTTTTTTAAAAGCGACAAAATAATCTCTAATAGAGATAAAATTAATATATCTTCATTAGTGAAAATGATTAATAAAAACTATAAAAATAAAAAAAAAATAAACACATATTTAGATAAAGATATACTTACTCACTACTATTAAAATGTTTAATGGAATTATATTTAATAAAGGAATAATTAACGAAATCGAAAAAAGGACAAAGGGAGTTAATTTATTTATAAAATCTTCATTGAAAGTTTCGAATAAAAATCTTGGGATTTCAATTTCTTGTGATGGAGTTTGTCTTACTTTAGTTTCTTACAAGAATAAGACTTTAGAATTTTATCTATCAAATGAAACTTTGGCTAAATCAAAATTTAGAAATATTAAAATTGGAGATGAAATTAATTTAGAAAAACCCTTAAAATTTGGTGATAATATTTCAGGACATATCTGCCAAGGTCATGTTGATACCGTTTGTTCTGTGAAAAGTATTAAAAAAATTGATAAATCAAATATTTTTGAATTTAAAATAACAAAATCACTTAAGAAGCAATTAGTAGAAAAAGCTTCTATATTAATAAATGGAGTATCACTAACAATATCAAAAATAAAAAAGAATTCCTTTGAAATATGGATTATACCTCACACATTAAAATTAACTAACTTAATCTCACTTAAAAAAAATGATTTGGTCAATGTTGAGATTGATATTATGTCAAAATATGTAAAAAAATTTATCAATGAAAAAAAATAATTTTAGCTCAATAGAAAGTATAATTAAGACAGTTAAGAAAAATGGAATGTATATTCTTGTTGATGATGAGAGCAAACATGAAGAAATGGAAAATGAAGGTGATTTAGTAATTTCCACATCAGCTGTTAATCCTAATCATATTAATTTCATGGCCAAACATGCAAGGGGATTAATTTGTTTAGCAATGGATAATGTACAATCAAAAAAAATCGGATTGACTTTGGCTTCACCAATAAATCAATCTAGAAGTAAAACTGCTTTCACTTACTCTATAGAAGCTAAAAAAGGTGTTACAACTGGTATATCAGCCTATGATCGTGCTAGAACAATTAAAGCTGCATCAAATAAAAATGCAAAAAAAAATGATATTGTATCTCCAGGACATGTGTTTCCAGTTATAGCAAGAGATGGGGGTGTCCTTGTTAGAGCAGGGCATACTGAAGCTTCAGTTGATATATCAAAACTTGCTAAAAAAAACAATTCAGCTGTAATTTGTGAAATTATGGCTGATGATGGAAAAATGGCTACAGGTAGAACATTATTTAATTTTGCTAAAAAACATAAACTTAAAATAGGTAAGATTGAAGATTTAATTGCTTATAGGTTAAAGAGAGAGAAACTTGTTAAATTAAAAAAAACCTCTTCAATAATTGTTCAAAAACAAAAATTTAAAATAAAAGTATTTGAAAATGTACTTGATGGGTCAGAAAACTTTGCACTGATAAAAGGAACCTTAAAGAAAGGAGTTGTCCCTAGATTAAGAGTAATATCATCTAATGTAGTTCAAAATTATTTAATTAATCAAAAACTTCCAAATTCATTTGATAAAACAATCTCATATTTCAAAAAATATAATAATTGTGTTCTTGTATTTATAAGAGACCCAAATTTAAAATCAGTTACCCAAACACTTAAACAGTATAAAAGTAAAAATTTTTATAAAAAAGGACATGATAAATTGATTAGAAACTATGGTATAGGGGCTCAAATTATTAAATCTTTGAATATTAAAAATATGATACTTGTTACTAGATCAAAAAAAAAAGTGATTGGTTTAGAAGGTTATGGAATTAAAATTAAAAAACAGGAAATAATAAAGTGAAAAAAAAAATTTTAATTATTGTTGCAGGTTATTATGAAAATATTGCCAGATCTTTGTTAAAAAGTGCAAAAAATAAAATTAAAAATAGATGCAATATAAAAGTAATTAACGTACCTGGTGTATTTGAGATACCTGTTACTATATCAAAAAATTTAAAAAAATTTGATGGTTTTATTGCTTTAGGTTGCGTGATTAAAGGTCAAACACCTCATTTTGATTTTATATCTAAATCAACTACTGATGCTTTGATGACATTATCAATAACATCTAAGAAGCCTGTGGGTAACGGTGTAATTACCTGTTTAAGCAAAAAACAAGCTATTGCACGTGGTAGGAAAGGTACAGAGGCCGCAGAAGCAGTTTTATCTGTTTTATCTCAATAAATTATGACAGTTCAATTTTCACCACAAAGAAATCCTAGAGTAATAATAATACAAAAACTCTATGGAAAACTTTTTAATAATGAGGAAAATATAACTTTTCCTAAGCATAGATTTAAAAAGTTTATAAAAGATATTGTGAATGGAACTATCGAGAGAGAAGAGTTAATAAATACAGAAATTAATAATCATTTAGAACAAGATTTAAAAATTAAAAATATGGACAAAGTTTTTCAAATTATAATTAAAAGTGCAATTTTTGAATTCCTATATAAACCAAATACTTCAATCAAAATTATTATTAATGAATATCTGAAAGCATCAAATTTTTTTATTGATGACTCACAAACTAAATACCTAAATGCTTTATTAGATAAAATTTCAAAAAAAATTAGAATAAGTAATGAATGAGTTTGCTTTAATTCAAAAGTACTTTAAAAAATTAACCTATAACAATCCATCAGCATTAGACTTAAATGATGATGTTTTTTTTGATAAAAAGCATAAAGTTGTTGTTTCTGCTGATACTTATGTAGAGGGCGTTCATTTTCTTAATTTTAAAAATCCTGATTTAGTAATTAAAAAAATTGTAAGATCTTCAATCTCAGACTTGTACTGCAAAGGTGTTACACCAAAATTTATTTTTATAGGTGCTAGTGGGAACAATAATTCTTTTTCAAAAAAAAATCTTAATATTATTTCTAAAAGTCTTAAAGAGGAACAAAAGAAATATGGTATTAAATTATCAGGTGGCGACACAACTAAATCAAACAAAACAATCTTTACAATAATGTCGTTAGGTTATTCAAAAAGAATAGTGCAAAGAAATAAGTGTAAGAACGGTGATGATATATATGTAACTGGAAACATGGGCGATAGCTATTTGGGACTACAAATTTTAAAAGGGAAAGTTTTATTAAATAAAAAAGAAAATAACTATTTTACTAAAAAATACTATTTACCTAACTTACCTGTTAATATTTGCTCAAACCTTTTAAACTTTGCAAATTCCTCAATTGATATTTCAGATGGATTATTTGGAGATTTGAGCAAGTTAATTAATAAAAGTTTATTATTTTATAAAGTTGAACTAAATAAAATTCCAATTTCAATAAATTTGAGAAATTATCTTATAAATTCGAAAAAAAAGAAGATCAATTTCGTATCAAAAGGCGATGATTATCAAATTATATTTACATCCCCAAAAACGAAGAGAAGTTATATTAAAAAATTTTTTAAAAAGATGAATCAAAAAGTAACTCTAATAGGTTATTTAAGTAAAGATGCAAAAAATAATGAGATTGTTGATGGTGATAAGCGATTAAAACATGAGAATAATGAGGGATATCAACATAATTTTTAAAAAAGTTAAATATTGCGTTTTATATCATATTTTGTATTACATATTTTTCATAACTTTAATTAACAAGGAATTCAATGAACACATCAACTGAAACAATAATGTATTATATTATAGCGGCTGGATTATTATCCATCGTTTATGGTTTTATAACAGGTAGAAATATTTTAAATTCAAGCTCAGGTAATGCCAAAATGTTAGAAATTGCATCTGCAATTCAAGAAGGGGCAAGAGCATATTTAAACAGACAATATAAAACAATTGCAATAGTTGGTGTAGTGGTTCTGATAATTATAACTATTTTATTTAGTCCATTGGTTGGTTTAGGCTATTTAATTGGTGCAACTTTATCTGGAATTGCAGGTTATGTTGGAATGCTTGTTTCTGTTCAGGCTAATGTAAGAACAGCTGAAGCTTCAAGGAAGAGCTTAGCGAGTGGTTTATCAATAGCATTTAAATCGGGTGCGGTAACTGGAATGTTGGTTGCTGGATTGGCATTACTTTCAATTGCAGTTTATTATTATTATTTAGTAAAAGTTGGAATTGAGGAGAGAGAAATTGTTAATGCACTAGTTGCCTTAGGTTTTGGTGCATCACTTATATCTATTTTTGCAAGACTTGGTGGAGGAATTTTTACAAAAGGTGCAGATGTTGGTGCAGATTTAGTTGGAAAAGTTGAAGCTGGTATCCCAGAGGATGACCCAAGAAACCCTGCAGTAATTGCAGATAACGTTGGTGATAATGTTGGTGATTGTGCTGGTATGGCAGCTGATCTTTTTGAAACTTATGCAGTAACTATTGTTGCTACTATGGTTCTTTCGTCAATTTTCTTTGTAAATGATTTAAATATGATGATATATCCATTAGCAATTGGAGGTGCTTGTATATTAACATCCATTCTAGGAACTTTCTTTGTAACTCTTGGTAGTGATAAAAATATTATGAAAGCAATGTATAAAGGCTTTGTAATAACAGCAATAAGTTCTTTAATTATATTATTTCCAATTACTAAACACGTTATAGGATTTACAACTGAGTATGTGGCAAATGGAAAAACATTCAATGGCCTAAGTCTATATTTTTGTGGAATTATTGGTTTAATAATCACAGGATTAATAATTTGGATTACAGAATATTATACAGGAACTGATTATAGACCTGTTAAAAGTGTTGCAAAATCCTCGACGACAGGTCATGGAACGAACGTTATTCAAGGTCTAGCGGTATCCATGGAGGCAACGGCAGTTCCAGCCTTAATAATAGTTGGTGGAATTTTATGGACTAACCATATAGCAGGACTTTATGGGATAGCAATTGCAGTAACCACTATGTTAGCATTAGCTGGTATGGTTGTTGCTTTAGATGCTTATGGACCCGTCACAGATAATGCTGGTGGTATAGCCGAAATGTCAAATCTTCCGAAAAATGTACGTAAGACAACGGACGCTCTCGACGCAGTTGGTAATACAACCAAAGCTGTAACTAAAGGTTATGCAATAGGTTCTGCTGGCCTCGGTGCATTAGTTCTTTTCGCAGCATACACAGAAGATATCAAACATTTTTCAAAAGTTGCAGGTTCAAATTTAGAAGGTATATCAGTTACATTTGATCTATCTAACCCATATGTAGTAGTTGGTCTACTTATTGGTGGTATGTTACCATACCTTTTTGGATCTATGGGTATGCAAGCTGTTGGAAGAGCAGGTGGTGCAGTTGTTATTGAAGTTAGGCGTCAATTTAAAAAAATACCTGGTATAATGAAAAGAAAAGCAAAACCAGACTATGGAAAACTAGTTGATCTCTTAACGAAAGCTGCCATTAAAGAAATGGTTATTCCTTCGTTATTACCAATTTTATCCCCTATTATATTATATATAATAATTTATTTCATTGGTGGTCAGGTTGCAGCTTTATCTTCACTAGGTGCAATGCTACTAGGAGTTATTATAACTGGATTATTTGTTGCTGTTTCTATGACGGCAGGGGGTGGTGCCTGGGACAACGCAAAAAAATATATCGAAGATGGCAAATTTGGTGGCAAAGGATCAGAAGCTCACAAAGCTGCTGTAACCGGTGACACAGTAGGTGATCCGTATAAAGACACAGCTGGTCCTGCTGTTAACCCTATGATTAAAATTACAAATATTGTAGCTCTTTTACTATTGGCTGTAATTGCAGGATAATTTATATTTTTTTATATAAAGCAAAATTTTTATCCCAAGTAGATTTCCAATTTTCATGTATGGAAGGTACTGATCTTGATAAGTGATGACAAAGTGTATTAATTGGTGCTAGACAATAGTATCTTTTATAAACTTGATGTAGAGGTTTTTCAAATGGTTCATTTATAGTATCACCAACTTTTCTTATCAATTGTCTATTGTTGATTAATATGTCCTTTGAAAATAAAATTGTTAATAGTGTTTCACGCACTACACGCCATTTATATTCCTTTCCAATAAATAATGATGTTTGAAATAATGTATCATAAAAAAAGGGATAGTCGCTTGGACATAAGATAATGTCTTCCTTTAACAATGAAGAAATTTTAGAAAATGAAGATAAAATCTCATCTATACAATTTGGCTCAAATAAATAATCATCTTCTACAAATAAAATTAAATCTTCTGATTTTTCTGCCTGGTCACAACATTCTAAATAAGAGCCTCTATTGCCATTAATTTTTGTATTGTGTTTTATTACATTAAAACTATCTGATTTAAGAATGTTTATTATTTCATTGTCAAAACTCTCGCTAGAATTATCTGAAATTAAATGAAGATCAATTTCAACTTTATTTTGATTAGTAAAATTTATTATTGATTCACGTAAACTGATTAAACATACAGAAATTAATGTTTTTTTGTCTATATTAGGAACTATTCTTTTCCATCTTATAGTCGAATTCCAAAGATTATTATTAGGAGAGTATCTGAAAAAAATATCTAATTTTTTAATTTTTCTGGTTAAGTCAAGATATCCTTTAGAAAAATTGAATGACTTATTATTAAAGTCAAATATATTTCCATTATTATTTTTATAATATGGGTTAATTATATTGAGAGTTTCCTTATCATATGCGTAAACATTAAGAAGTTTTAGCAATAATCTTTTAAATTTATTTTGTTTTTTTAAACTTCTTGAAAACATTTTAAATTTTATACAAAAATTCTATTTATTGATAATATATTAATTTTATTTATATGTTCATAATAGTAAATGAATTTTTATGTTTATATAATAATAACTAAGAGAAAAAGTAGATTTATTACTTATGTTGGATACACAATTAATATTAAAAGACGATTATTAGCACATAATTCATCTAAAGGAGCAAAATTTACTAGAGGAAATAAATGGTTTGTAATTTACAAGAAATCTTATAGTTCAAAGGTTATTGCTATGAAAGAGGAATATAAATTAAAAAAAAATTACAACTTAAGATCTAGAATTAAAAAAAAATATTTAAAAAATGAAAGTATCAATACTATTACCTTATAAAGAAAACTTCTCACCAGAGTATGCTGGTGCTGTGTCATTATTTGTAAAAGATACTGTAAAGATTAGTAATTATAAAAAAAATATCACTGTATATGGTAACACTTCTTACAAAAAAGGTTTTAAAATTAAATATAAAAATTTAAATTTAAAAAAGAAGTTTTTAAACAGTACAAGTAAAATATACGTAAAATCATTTCTTAACGAAGAATTAAAAAATAACTCAGATATAATTGAGATTCACAATAGACCTCTATATGTAAAACCAATTGTAGATGTAATAAATTCTAAAATAATACTTTATTATCATAACGACCCTCTGTCGATGAGTGGCTCAGAATCTGATGATGATAGAATGTATTTATTGAAAAAATGTGAATATATAATTGTCATTAGTGAATGGATAAAAAAAAGATTATTAAAAAATCTTAATGTTGACAATACTTTGTTGCAAAAAATACATGTTATTCCTCATTCAACAAAAAAAATTAAAAATTCAAATTTAATAAACTCAAAAGAAAAAATAATTATATTTGTTGGTAAATTGAATTCTCAAAAGGGTTACGATATATTTGGTAATGTTATCATTAAGATTTTGAACAAAAACAATTCATGGAAAAGTGTAGTTGTTGGAGATGAGGAAAGAGAAAAGCTTACATTTAATCACAATAGATTAAATATAATGGGTTTCATTGAGCATAACAAAGTATTAAAATTATTTGAAAAATCAAGTATTGCCGTTGTTCCTTCCAGATGGCAAGAACCACTTGGAAGAACTGGTTTGGAGGCTTCGAGTAGGGGATGCGCAACTATTGTTAGCAACCGCGGTGGTCTTCCAGAAACAATAACCGATGGAATAATAATTAATAAATTAAATGAAAAAGAACTTTTTAAACAAATACAATTACTTATTGATAATAAAAAATTGAGAAATAAATTACAAAAGCAATCAATTTTAAATTTTAAACTAGATCATGGAGTTATCGCAAAAAAAATTGATTTTGTAAGAGGTAAAATCGAAAAGAAATTCTGTTTTAGTATTAACAAAAAAAGTAAGCTAAAAATTTTACATATAACAAACTTTAATCAGAGATATTTTGGTAGGTTGCATTTTAATACTGGAACAAGAATTAATAATGGATTAATAAGACTTGGCCATAATATATTAAGTCTTTCAGATAGAGATTTAATTAACTTTTCAAAAACTTTTACAGATTATTCAGGTTCAAAATATCTCAATGATTTAGTATCGAAGACAATTGATAATTTTAAACCTGATATGATAATTTTAGGTCATGCAGATAAAATTAAAAATGAAATGTTAAGTGATATGAAAAATAAATTTAAAAATCTTTATATAGCACAATGGTTTTTAGACCCCTTGTCTAGAAGAGGCCCTGATTATGAGAAAAATAGATCAAGAATTCTTGATAAAATTAATTCCATAGATGCTTCATTTATTACGACTGATCCAAATTCATTAGATTTTAAAATTAATAATTCTTTTTATATTCCCAATCCTTGCGATTCTTCATTAGATAATCTTCAAAATTTTAATGAAAACCCAATCTTTGATATTTTTTATGCTATAAGTCATGGTGTACATAGAGGCATTTTAAGAAAAGGTAAAAGTGATGAGAGAGAAATTTTTGTTAAGAAACTCCAAAAAAATTGTAAAAACATTAAATTTGATGTTTTTGGAATGTTTAATAGACAGCCTGTATGGGGTGAAGAATTTATTTCTTGCTTATCTAATTCTAAAATGGGTCTAAATCTCAGTAGAGGTAAACCAATAAAATATTATAGCAGCGATCGTATAGCACAACTTATGGGTAACGGATTATTGACATTTATTGACAAGGAAACGAGATACGATGATTTTTTTAAAAATGATGAAATGGTTTTTTATAAAAATATTGATGACCTGTCGGAAAAGATTAAAAAGTACAGCAGAGATATAAAAAACGCTAAAAAAATAGCAAGAAACGGTTATCTAAAATACCATAAATATTTTAATTCAACTTTAGTTGCAAAGTACATAATAGATAGAACTATTGGAAATAATTCAAGTTTTTACTGGGATAAATAAATGAAAATTTGTTTTATTGATAAAACAGAATTTTCATATTCTTTTAAAGATATAAACTCAAGTAAATTAAGAGGAGCAGAGTCAATTATTATTAATTTATCTAAAGAAGTTAGCAATTTAGGACATGAGGTATTTGTTTTTAATAATTGTGATTATGAATATAAATCAAAGAACTATACATGGTTACATATAGATAGGATTAATAAATTATTTAAATTTGATGTTGTGGTTGCAAACGGTGATTGTAATTTTTTTAATCTTACAGATTCAAAAAATAATATTTTAATATCACATAGCAATCAGCCATTAGAGCAATTTTTAAGAAAAAGACAGCTATTCTCTTATTTAAAATTCAGACCCAAAATATGGATGACGAGTAAATATCAGATTGAAAAAAGATCGTCATTAATTAAATTATTTGGACAAATGTTTATACCATGGTCAGTAGATAAAATATTTCTAGAGTCGAAAATTGATAACAATATTAACTCTAATCAAGCCATTTTCTCATCAAGACCTGATAGGAACCTTAATACTTTAATTTATATGTGGGAAAATTTAATTAATCCTAAATTAAGAGGGAAGAAATTAATCATTTATGGACATAGTAAAAAAATAAATCAATCCAATATTATAAATAAAGGATTTGTTACACAAAATGAACTTGTGAATGATTTAAAAAGTTCAAGATTATTTCTAATTCCAGGGCATAAAGCTGAAACATTTTGTTTAGCCGCTGAAGAGGCTAAGGAGTTATGTATACCAATCGTAACTCTCGGGATAGGTTGTCTTTCTGAAAGAGTTGAGCATGGAATAACTGGCTTTATTGCAAAAAATAAAAATGAGTTTAGTGATTATACAATCAAACTCTTTAATGATGATCAACTTTGGATGAATTTAAGAAAAAATTTGATTAGAATTAGAGGTGAAAATAATTGGATAAAAATAGCAAATACTTTTATATCCAAAGTATATGAATAAAATTTTAATTTTAAAAAATGATAGGGCTGGTGATTTAATGACATCCTTGAAATTAATATCTTCTCTGAATTATAATAATAAGCTGAAAATTTATTTATCAGAATTAAATAATGGGTTTTCTTTTTTTTTTAAAAATATCAATACTGAAAAGATTAATTTTAATTTAGATATAAAAGATAAAATCAAGATTTTTTTTGATTTGTATAAAAATTCTTATGATGAGGTATATATATTAACTCCAAAAAGCTTCTACTTTTTTTTACCATTATTTTTTAGAAGAGTAAAATTCTACTCAATTGTATATAACAATAAAAGAAATAGACCTATTAACTGGTTAAGAAAGTTTTTATTCAAATATAGAATAATTTATAGAAATAAAATTAATATATCTAGCTACAGAGATATCCAGCTAGAATTATTAGATAAAAAGGATAATATCGATAATGATTTTTCAAATATATGTGTACCAAAGATTTCGCGTAAATTATATAATATAATTCCAAAACAATTTCTTTTTTTTCAATTTAGATACCTTTTTTTTTTAAAGCTAGGGTGGGGCTTGGATGAATTTAATTTATTAATGAATAAATTGCTCTCAAAATATGAAAATATCCTTTTTTCATCTGATAATGAGAAAAATGATGAAATATTGGAATTCAATAAGCATTTTGAAGAAAATTATTCTATAATAGATACGAATAAATATTTTAGTAAAATTAATAATACAAATAAGAAGATTTTTTATCTTAAGAATATAAATGCTGAAAATTTATTTCTTATTTGTAAAGAGTCTAAAATGAATCTAGCAAAAGAGGGTATAATTAGCCATATCTCTTATTTTCATAATGTTAAGTGTCATAATCTTTTTAATTTTCAAATTAATTCATTTGATGACTATAAGTTTCAAAAAATAAGTTATTCTGAATGGTCTAAAGGAATGAATATAAGTTTTTCGTTTTTAAATTCAAGTATTGAAAAATCAATAAAAAAAATTTTACGTAATGTATAAATATGAAAGATAAACTTTTAGAACGAATTAATAGGATTTTAAGATTTTTAATGTCTGATGATTATAAAGGAAGTCATAAATATCAAAATAAAAATCAAATTACAAACCGATACATAATAACAAAATTACTTAAAGATAAAAGATTTATACCAAAAAATATTGTTGATGTTGGTTGTGGATATGGTGAATGGACAAAAGTTTTGTTAGATAAATTTCCATCATCAACATATTATTTGTTTGATGCAAACAAAAATAATGAAAAACATCTTAAGGACTTAACTAAAAACAAAGATAATTTACATTATAAAATATGTTTACTGTCTGATAAAATAAGCAATTATAAATTTTTCAGCATGGGGACAGGATCCTCAATTTACGAGGAAAATACCAATCATCCAAGGATAGTTATGGATATGACATCCTCAACCTTAAAAAAAGAGCTAAATTATGAACTTTCTAATTTTAAGAATAATTTAATAAAATTAGACGTTCAAGGTTCAGAATTAAAAGTTTTGGATGGTTTAGGTGATTTAATTGATAATTTTGAGGTAATAATTTTAGAAGTCTCTTTGCATGAATACAATAAAGGAGCTCCCTTATTCATTGATATTATTAATTATATGAAGGGAAAAAATTTTAAATTATATGATTTATTTGACTTTAAAAGATTAGGTCAAGAAAAATCATTCTTATTACAGTTTGATTGTATTTTTGTAAATCAAAAGTCTAATTTATTGAATGTTAATTTTTAAATTTTTTTAAATAATTTATGATTATAACTAATTTAATTAAAGTTATTTTTATCAATTTTTTAATTTTATTTATAGGAATTTTTATCATTGAATTAATTTTTGGTAATTGGTTTAATAATAAAAATCTAAGTAATTTATTACTTAGTATTGATAAGCACAGATTGATATCGAACCTACCATATAAATCTGATAAACCAGCCTTGTATACCACTGACTCCAATGGTTTTAGAGCCAATAAGCATGAGTTGTCTCAAATAGATATATTAATTATAGGAGGCAGCACTACAGAGCAAAAACTTATAGATGATAATTTAATATGGACTAAAATCTTAGAAAAAAATTTAAATTCTGATAATTTTTCCTACACTTTAAATGCTGGTATTGGAGGTCAAACATCATTTGGTCATGTCAGAATATTTGATTTATGGCTTTCTAGGTTTGAGAAACTTAATCCCAAAATTATAATAATTTATATTGGTATAAATGATGCACTTTTCATGATTGAAAATATTGATGATAACATTGATTATGATAAAGGAAGGTTAATGAGTAATAAAAATCGCGATTTTCTTGAAATTGAAAATAGAATTGAAAATTACTTTCAATTCCTTAAAAATAATAGTGCGATCATATTATTTTTTAAAATGATAAATGGAAATTTAATCTCCTTGAAATATGATTTTGGATACTTTAAAAAACCATTTATTTTTGAAACTCCAACAAAAACTATTGATACAATTGAACTAAAAGTTGATAATAAACAAATATTAAACTATTTGAAAAAGTATCAAAATAATCTAATTGAATTAAATAAAATAATAGTTAAATCTAAAGCTGTACCTATATTTGTTACACAAAATGTTTCTTCAAATCATTGGATAAAAAAATATTTATATATTATCAATAATGAGACGACAAATTACTGTAATTCAACAAATACTATTTGTTTTGATCTTGCTAGTGAACTTTATTTAGATGATGAAGATTTTTATGATGGTATACATAATAATCCTTCAGGCTCAAAGAAGGTGGCAGATTATTTATATAAAAAACTTGAAAATTTGAATAATTAATAGATATTATTAAAATTTAATATTATTTAATGCATTATTTTTAAATAAATTTGCCTCTTGTATATATCTTCTAACCATTTGTGTTGTTTTGTGACCTGTCATAGCCATAATGTTACGCTCCTCTGCACCTGCCTCAGCTGCGGACGTAGCAAATCCTGATCTTAAACTATGGCCGCCATACATATTTGGATCTAAACCTGATAACGATGCATATTTTTTTATTATTAGTGAAACAGACTTATCAGATATATTAAAAATTTTTCCCTTATTTATTTTAAAATATTCTATCCATTCTTTAAGTTTAATTACTGGGCAATATTCTGAATTTTTAAAATAGGGGATGCCTTTTATGCTCCCTTCTCCAATTTGGTCTGTTTTTGACCTTTTTATAAATATTTTTAGCCCTTCGTTAACAAATTCTAGGTCTTCATATTCTATACTTACAAGTTCAGACCTTCTAAACCCGCCTGAAAATCCCAATAATAATAATGATTTATCTCTAATCTTTTTAAATTCTTTATTTTCATGCTTATCTATAGCTTTAAGAATTAATTTTAAACTATTGATTAATAATGGTTTTTTTGCAATTTGTCGCGACCCATTAATTCGTTTTATTCCTAATAAATTTTCTATGATAATTGGATGTTTAGTGTCTAAATAATGCCCTTTTATTTTATGAACAACTTTTATTGAGGCTATTCTTCTTTTTAATGTACTAAATTTACTTATTTTAGACATGTGCGTTAAGTATAAAGATAGAATTTTTGGCTCAGTAGGAAGAGCATTTAACCCATTTTTTATGCAAAATAATCTAAAATGTTTAAAGTCTGAGTCGTAGGCTCTAACAGTATTATTTGACTTAGAGTTTTTAAGATTTCTAATTGTCTCTAATTCAAGTGATTTTACATCTGTAACTATATCATTCATATTATTTCCGATAACCATTAATTATCGGAAATAATAATATAACACATTTTACAAGTCAAGCATTTAATGTAAAAAGAATCTTAATGCCTAAATACGTATTAATCGGTCTGATTGTTGTTATTGGAACATTTCTAATAATGAATTACTGGCCGAAATTAAAAGAACAAACAAAAAATCGTATTTTAATGATTATTTTTGGCATTTTTTTTATAAGCATTTTTGTTCTGCTATTTTTATTAATGTTTTGAGGTTAATTGATAGATATTATTAGTATTTTAGTTGCTGGGATATTTTCATGCATAATTCTTGATATTCTTGGTTATTTGCTCAAATTAATGGGTATTCCAGAACCATCTTGGGGAATTGTTGGAAGATGGACTTATTATATGCTTAAAAATGCTACTTTTTATAACCCAAATGTTGTCCAAATGCCTAATTTTAGATATGAGGTTTTACTTGGATGGGTTTTTCACTATTATGTGTCAATTTGTTGGGCCGTTATTTATTATTTTTGTTTTTTTATTATAGGTCTAAAAATGAGCTATTATTCTGGCTTTATTTTTGGAGCTCTTACAACTTTAGCTCCATTACTGATATTTCTGCCATTTACCGGACAAGGAGTATTTGCAAATAAGACTGAAATACCTTTTAAAACGTCAATTATGTTTTTGGTAAGACATTCAATTTATGGAATTGCAATGTATGAAGGTTTTAGATGGTTTACTTAAAGCTTTAGATTAACTTATCCCCACTATTCAACCCTGTGAAAAACTAAGTATATTCAACGATAAAGTGATACATACAACCTACCCTATCTGATATTGTCTTAAATGAATTAAGAGGCAACTCTTAACTGACCATCTGGGGAAAAACCGAGAGGTTCAAGCCCAGAGGGCAGAAAGCCTTGCAGAGTAGCGCTAAAATTGTAGGGTGGAAGGCATGGCGGTAGCGCATACAACGACGTGCCAAAAACTACTGTTCTTTGTACCTGAAAAGGTGCAAGGAAACAGGGTTTTTTCTTTTATGATCCTCAAAGGCACAAAATTTCAATTAAAAGTATGGAAATACCTTAAAACTATTCCCAAAGGTGAATTAAGGTCCTATTCTCAGGTGGCAAAGGCAATAAATAAGCCAAAAGCAGTAAGAGCTGTAGCAAACGCAATAGGAAAAAATCCTTATGCTCCAAAAATACCTTGTCATCGGGTAATAAGGTCAGATGGTTCTTTAGGTGGTTATTCAGGTAAAGGCGGGGTAAATACCAAGAAAAAATTGCTAAAACTAGAAGGTATTTTGCTCTAAAAATGTTTAATAGCAACGTTTTTTTATTAATTTACAATATTTAGTATTTTTTTTTTAATATCACCTATAAGTTGCACTGTAAAAATATAAATGCTTAAAATAGACCCAATTTTGGGCTTTTAAACGGTATATTCGAATACTGCAGAGCTACTCAAAAATTGTCATTTTTAAAATAAAATTTTAATTGTAATTATTTGAGTTATTTCAAAAATATATTCTTGAACTATGTATTTATCAAAATATTAGCATATTTACTTGCTTTTTTAAGTTATTTATTGCCTAATTCTAGTAATTATAATTCTAATAATAAACTGTTAGTAATTCCCTACTCTACTTTCGTAAAATCATGCTTAATCAATGAATAATTATAGAATTAATTCTCATAAAATTAGATTTTATATTATTATTAATAAAGTAAATATAAGTATATATAAAATATAAAAAATTATAAATAACAGTAGTTTAAAAGTATTAATTAAAGTACTACATTAGTATATTAGTAAGTCTTACTTACCTATATAAACTTTTGATAAATAATACTCTCTCCTAGATATGTAAAGACCACACAGTACAATTATGAATAGACCTAAATATGTCCAATTATCTGGTAATTCATTAAATATATAATAACTAAGCAAAATATTGGTAATAATTTCAGTATAGCCAAGAGGAGCTAATTTAGATGCATCTGCGTATTTAAGAGATAAAATAATAAAAAGATGAGCAATAGCAGCAATAAATCCAATTAAAGCCATCATAATCCATTGACTATATGATGGATGTATCCATACATCAGGCATAAATAAAGACATAACTATGGTCCCTACTGTGCCAGCAAATAATAAAGTTAACAAAGAGTTATCAGATGTGCTTAATTTTCTTGTAATTATTAAATAAAATCCATAGCAAATACCATTACCCAATGCAGCTAATGTAGCTAAATTAATCTCTAAAAAACCAGGTCTAATGACAATTAAAGTCCCTATAAAACCCATGGATACAGCTGTCCATCTTCTTAAACCAACCTTTTCGTTTAAAAAGAAAGGGGACATTGCAGTTACACAAATTGGGGCAACAAATGCTAAAGTTAATGCTTTAGGCAATGAAATCTCAGATATTGCAAAAAAAAATAAATATGTGGAAAATACAAAAATTAAACCTCTTATCAATTGGAGCATAGGTTTTTTACTCCAAACCAAAGATTTTCTGTCAAAAAGAAGCATTATAGAAAGCGCTAAAACAACTGTAAAAAAATATCTAGCCCAAGTAATTTGCAAAACATCCATAGAAGAACTTAAATATTTTGCGATAGCATCCATAAATGGAACAATCATCCATGCTGATGCATTCAGAATAACAGCCTTCATAAGAAAATCTTATCTCTTAATTAAAGTATTTTAAAGCAAAGAATACAGTAATAGGAACAGTCACAAGAGACATTAAGGTAGATACTACTATGGTGCTTGAAATATTATCAACAATTTCCTTAGGTGAATACATAGAGGCAACTAGGTAACAAAGAATTGCGCTAGGCATAGATGCTTGAATTAAAAGTACACCGGCTGCAAAGCCAGATAGATTAAAAAAGGAAATTAAAGCGAAACCAATTAAAGGTCCTATAATAACTCTTCCAGTAGATGTGATTAAAGCATCCTTAAAAGAAAAAACTTTCATTTGTGTTAATGAGACACCTAAAGACATCAATATCATCACTATCATTCCATAAGCAAGAAGCATGACCGTATTTAAAACAAATGTTGGTAAAGATATTTCATAATAAAGAAAAGTAATCGTTGCAATTATTGCATAAAATGATGGACTTTTAATTATAACTTTTAAATCGAACTCACGCTTAGCTAAAAAAATATTTAGAGTGAAATGAAGAAGCACAACTAAAGAAGATATAGCTGCCGCTACACCCATACCTAATTTACCATAGGCAAATAAGCATATTGGAATACCCATATTACCTGTATTAGGTAAAAAAAATGTTGGCAACTCCCTCAAATAATCTTTTTTCATCAAAATTAAAAAAATTAGCCCAACAATTAAAAAAGAGGATAAAAGAATTACTGCATATAAAAAATACTCAGAAAACATTGCAAAAGTTACACCACTTGCCGATATTGAGAATATTACTATCGATGGTGTTCCAAAATTAGCAGAATAAGTAGTTATAAATGATGTATCAAAATTTGGATTTTTTTTTCCCAGAAAATATCCAATACCAACTATAAAAAAAACTGGGAAAAGAACTTCAAATAATTTTATATAAAGTTCCATTAAAATAATCGAATAAGAACAGGATTTTTAATAATATTTTTATTTGATTTAAATGATTTTATACATTTTTGAGCGTCTAATTCATTGGCATTATGAGTAATAAGAACAATCGAAGCTGTCTTACTTTTATGATCAGGTATTTGTATTAATCTTTGAATAGAAATTTTATACTTCGCTAGAATCTTTGTTATAGAAGATAAAACACCAGGTTTATCCTTAACTTCTAATCTTAAATAAAGAGAATTTGATGATTGGTCTTTATTAAATAATTTAGGTTTTAATCTTTTATTTTTAGATATACCAAAAGGATATTTTATATTTCCTCTCAATATAGATAATAAATCGGACATCAAAGCAGAGGATGTTGGCCCTGGTCCAGCCCCCTCTCCTTGCAATACAGACTCTCCTATAGGTGAACCATTTAATATAACAGCATTCATTACACCATCTACATTTCCTATATAAGAATCTTTTTTAACTAAACATGGATGGACTCTTTCAAAAATACTATTATTTATAATCTCAGTTATACCTAATAATTTTATTCTAAAATCTAATTGATCTGCAATTTTAATATCTGCATAATCGATGTTTTCAATACCTTCCATTAAACATTCAGATTTTGAAATTTTTTTATTGAAAGCTAATGATGTCAAAATTTTAATTTTAGCTAACGCATCAAAACCGTTGAGATCTAATTTTGGATTTCCAGGCTCAGCATAACCAAGTTTCTGTGCCATCTTCAGAACATTTTTGAAACTATCTTTAGTTCTCTCCATTTCTGACATGATGTAATTACAAGTACCGTTAAGTATACCATAAACTTTTGTGATTTTATTTGTAGCCAAACCTTCTTTGATTGTTCTTACAATAGGAATACCACCTGCAACAGATGCCTCAAATTCTAAATTAACTTTATTTTTCTCAGCTAATTCACCGAGTTTATCACCATGTTTGGAAATTAATGCTTTATTTGGAGTTATTACATGAATTTTATTTTGAAGAGCTGTTTCAATAATTTTTTTTGATATACCGTCAGATAAACCTATAGCTTCGATTACTATATCTAAGTTTTTAATCTTCAAAATATCTAGAGGATTTGAATAAAAAATTTTCTTATTAATTTTAAATTTTCTTTTTTTATTTTTATTTTTAGCCGATATAGCTATAACTTTAATTCTCTTTCCAGTTTTAGTTTCAATATCATTCTTTTTTGTATTTAACTCATTTAGAACATATGAGCCAATTTGACCAAGTCCAATAACAGCAATATTTATATTTCTATTCATTAAATTAATCTAATTTAGGAAAATCGCTGATCTTACCATATTTAATAACATTTTTTTTAAATTCTTCAAAAGATGTTTCATTTTCAAAGTTTAATTTTGAAATATCTTTGTCGGTACTGTCTTCTTCAATATTCCACATTGAAACAGTATGATTTAATGAACAATGTGATAACGAAAATATTAATAAAATTATAAAAATATATTTATACATTTAGACCTTCACTCTGATTAAAGCCATAATAATTATTCATATTTTGTACAGCTTGACCTCCACCACCTTTAATCAAATTATCAATTGCAGACAATATTATTATTTTATCTTTATATTTGCTTTTACATACAGAAATTAAGCAATTATTAGTGTTGATTACATCGTTTGTGCTTAAGAAAGTATTTATTTTGCTAATTTTTATAAATTCTTGATTCTTGTATTGGACATTTAGAACATTAATAATTTTGTTTATGTTAATACCCTTATTTAAATCAACATAAATAGTGCTTAAAATTCCTCTAAACATCGGTGTAAGATGGGGTGTGAAATGAAATTTATTTTTTTTGCTAGTTTTAAGATCAAGCTCTTGTTGTATTTCAGAATTATGTCTATGATTTGCTAATCCATAAGCACTCAATGACTCATACAAATTTTTATCTTTATATTTTTTATGTACTCCTCTACCTGCTCCTGAATAACCAGATTTTGAGTCAATAATAATTGTTTGATTATTAATTAAATTTTTTTTTATTAATGGGATTAATGGAATTAATACAGATGTAGGGTAGCATCCAGGACAAGATACAATTGGAAATTTTTTAATTAATTGACCAGTAATTTCAGGTATAGAATAAATACTTTTTTTGATTTGATTTAATGCTTTGTGTTTAATTTTATACCATTTTTCATAATCTTTTTTATTGTTAAGTCTAAAATCAGCCGCTAGATCTATTAGTAAATTTTTTTTATTTAAAAATTTTGAAATAGATTGTGCTTGACCATTTGGCAATGCTGTAAATATTATATCAACATCTAATAAATATTCTTTTTTGAATTTTGATATTTTTGGTAATTTGTATTTTTTTAATTCTTTTTCATAGAAATCTATTTTTTTTCCTACAGAGGTACTTCCACACAAATATTTAATATTTATTTTTTTATGTGTACATAGAAGTTTAGTTAGTTGTAATCCTATATATCCAGTAGCACCACATATAAGAACATTTTTCTTGTCCATAATCTAATATAACAGTTGAAATTTAAAAAGTAATTATCTTTTAGAAAACTGGTAGCTTTTTCTAGCTTTTGCTCTACCTGGTTTTTTTCTCTCAACAGATCTTGAGTCTCTTGTTGTGAGTTTTTCTTTACGTAAGGTTGATTTTAAAGTTTCATCAAATTTTAATAAAGCTCTTGAAATACCATGTACTAAGGCTCCAGCTTGACCAGTTTGTCCTCCACCTACAACTTTAGATCTAACATCATAATCAGTTGACTGATTTATTATTTCAAATGGTCTTAAAATTTGCATTACATGATTAGCTCTAGGAAAATAGTCGTTTAAAGATTTACCATTTACATAAAATTTACCTGAACCTTTTTTTAACCAGACTTTGGCTACAGATTTTTTTCTTCTTCCGGTTGCATATTTGCTATCTTTAAAGTCTAACTTTATTTTTTGTGAAAAGGTTTGAGAAGTTTCCATATTAGTTTCTTACAATATTTTTTTGATTAAGTTTTCCTATTTCAATTATTTTTGGATTTTGCGCAGTATGAGGATGGTCCTCTCCAGAATAAATTTTAAGTTTTGTTAATTGTTTTTTACCCAACGCACCAGAAGGCAACATTCTTTTAACAGCTAACTTTAATACTTCACCAGGTTTTTTTTCACTCAATTTTTCAGGTGTGATTTCTTTGATACCACCTGGATATCCAGTGTGTCTGTAATATTTTTTATTTTGAAATTTATTGCCAGTAAATTTAATTTGGTCTACATTTTTGATAACTACAAAATCCCCATGGTCCATGTGAGGAGTATATGTTGTTTTGTTCTTACCTCTTATAATTTTTGATACAACTGTTGCCAATCTACCGACTACAGCTCCTGTGGCATCAATTTCAAACCACTCGCTATTTATCTCATCTTTTTTAACAAACTTTGTCATGAATGCGGGATTAATACTTATAATTACATATATTGTCAAATTATTATATTTTGGTTTGACGGAATGGTTGATTGAATTATCACCATTTATTAGTAATAATAACGTATTAAAAACGAACTCACAAAATTATAAATTAAAGGAGCCTAATGAGTGATAAAAAAAAAGAATTAAAACCAAATACTTATAAATTTGATACCCTTAGTTTACATGCTGGTTATCAGCCACATAAAAATGCTGGTTCAAGACAAGTACCAATTTATCAAACTACATCATACCTTTTTGATGATGTCGATCATGCAGCTGCTCTTTTTAATTTAGAAAGAGGCGGACATATTTATAGTAGAATTTCAAACCCAACTGTAGGTGTATTAGAAGAAAGAGTTGCTTCACTTGAGGGTGGTACAGCAGCATTAGCTACATCTTCAGGAATGAGTGCAATATTTTTGACAGTAATGACATTGTGTGAAGCAGGTGACCATTTAGTTGTATCATCTCAACTTTATGGAGGCACTGTAAACTTATTTAGATTAACCTTACCTAAATTTGGAATTAAATGTACATTTGTTAAACCAAGAGATACTGAAGGATTTAAAAAAGCAATTCAAAAGAATACAAAAGGTATTTTTGGAGAGCTTGTCGGAAATCCAGGTAATGAAATAATGAACATGCCTGAAATTGCCAAAATCGCTCATGATGCTGGAATTCCATTAATGGTTGACGCAACTTATCAAACTCCTTATTTATGTAAACCGTTTGAGCATGGCGCTGATATAGTAATTCATTCACTAACAAAATGGATGGCTGGACATGGATCTTCAATGGCTGGAATATTAGTTGAAGGTGGAAAATTTGATTGGATGCAAAATGATAAATTCCCAACAATGACCAAACCTTATGAAGGATATCATGGATTGTCTTTTGCGGAGGAATTTGGACCAACTGCTTTTACAATGAAAGCTAGAGCTGAAGGAATGAGAGATTTTGGTCCTTGTTTAAGTCCTCAAAACGCTTGGAATGTTTTACAAGGCATAGAAACATTGTCAGTAAGGATGAAGAAGCACTGTGAAAATGCAGAAGAAATGGTTAAATATTTGTCAAATCATGAAAGTGTTGCATGGGTTTCTCATCCAAGTGCACCTAATCATCCAGATGCAGATCTTGCTAATAAGTTACTTCCAAATGGTAAAGGTTCTATGATTGCATTCGGAATAAAAGGTGGAAAAGATGCAGGTGTTGCATTTATAAATAATGTAAAATTAGCATCACATTTGGCGAATGTAGGTGATACAAGAACATTAGTAATTCATCCAGCATCAGGAACACATTCTCAAATGGATGAAGCTACATTAAAGTTTGCTGGCTTATCACATGATATGATTAGATTGTCTGTGGGTATTGAAGATATAGATGATATCAAAAATGATTTTGAGATTGGTTTTAGAGCAGCTAGAAAACCAAGACTTGTCTCTAATCAATGAAATTTAAAGTAAATGGTCATGAGGTGTTTGCCTCTACTGGTGGAAGACCTTTTGATAAAAAAAAACCATTAATTATATTTGTTCATGGTAGTGGTCTTACCCATATGACATGGGTGCTTCAAACAAGGTACTTTGCTTTTCATGGTTATAATGCTTTAGCAATTGATCTTCCAGGTCATGGATTATCTAGTGGCGAAAGTCTTAAATCAATTGAGGAAATGGCCGATTGGGTAAATGATGTAATTGATGCTGTTGGACATAAAGAAGCTTCCTTAGTAGGTCATTCTCAAGGTTGTTTAGTTACAGTAGAATGCACATCAAGATATCCAGATAAAATTAAAACTCTTAGTTTGATGGGTGGAGCCGGTGCAATACCAATGAATCCTGAATTACTCTCACTAGCGGAGAATAATGATCCAAAAGCTGTAGATTTAATGATGGACTGGGCACATGGGCCAGCAGGTCATTTTGGTGGTCATCCAGTTCCTGGTCTATATCATATTAATACTGGAGCAATGCTTGCAAAATCTAGAACTATACAGAATACATTAGGCGTAGATTTTAGAGCATGTGATAATTACAAGAATGGATTTGAAGCAGCTAAAAAAATTAAATGCCCGACACTATCAATTTTAGCAACCGATGATAAAATGTGCCCTGTTAAAGAGGGAAAAAAATTGGCTTCATTAATAGATGGTAGTCAAGTTGATATAATAGATAACTGTGGTCACATGATGTTGCTAGAAGAAGCAGATAGAGTATTAACTGTACTTAAAAAATTTATAACTACAAATTACCCCCCATTATCAAGTTAAATTTAAGCTTGATTGTATTTTTTCATTTTAGTTTAATACATTTTTAAACAGAAGGGGAAATATGAGTAAAAACAAACATCCAGAAACAATTGCATTACACGGTGGAGATTACAGAAGCGATCCAGCGACAACAGCGGTAGCGGTACCATTATATAGAACAACATCTTATCAATTTAACGATACAGATCATGCTGCAAATTTATTTGCGCTAAAGGAATTTGGAAACATATATACAAGAATTATGAATCCAACAAACGACGTACTTGAAAAAAGAGTTGCGGCTCTTGAAGGTGGGCTAGCAGCTGTAACTGTTGGTTCAGGACAAGCAGCATCAACATTTGCAATAATGAATGTGTGTCAATCAGGTGATAATTTTATTAGTTCAACTGATTTATATGGTGGAACAGTAAATTTATTTACACACACATTAAAAAAATTAGGAATTGAGTGTAGGTATGCTGATCCTTCAGACCCTAACAATTTTGAAAAATTAATTGATGAAAAAACGAGATGTTTTTACGCAGAAACGTTGCCTAATCCATACTTAAGAGTATTTCCAATTAAGGAAGTTTCAGATATTGGAAGAAAGCATAATATTCCATTAATTATGGATAACACTGCGGCACCAATTATTTGTAAGCCTTTAGAGCATGGAGCTGCAGTAGTAGTTCACTCACTTACTAAATTTATCGGAGGACACGGTACAGTTATAGGTGGAGCTCTTGTTGACGGTGGTAATTTTGATTGGACAAAAGATCCTAAAAGACAACCATTGTTTAATGAACCAGATCCAAGCTACGGTGGTGCAAAATGGGGTGAGGTAGTACCACAATTAACAGGAGCAAATGTTTCGTTTGCAGTTAGAGCTAGAGTGTGTCTATTAAGAGATTTAGGAGCTCCTTTAGCGCCCGATAATGCTTGGGGAATTATTCAAGGTCTAGAAACTGTTCCATTAAGAATGCAACAACATTGTTCTAATGCAGAGAAAGCTGTTGCATTTTTACAAAAGCACAAGAATGTAGATAGAGTTATCTACCCCACTCTGCACAAAGGAGAAATTGGTGAAAGATCCAAAAAATATCTGAAGGGTGGTAATGGAGCGCTTGTTGGCATCGAGGTTAAAGGTGGTGTTGAGGCAGGTAAAAAATTTATAGAATCGTTAAAAATGTTTTACCACGTAGCTAACATTGGAGATGCTAGAAGTCTGGCTATACATCCTGCAACCACTACTCACAGTCAATTAACTGAAGAGGAACTTTTAGCAGCAGGTGTAACACCTGGATACGTAAGATTGTCTATTGGTATTGAACACCCAGACGATATCATAGCTGATCTTGATCAAGCTTTAGGAGCTTCTGGAAAGCCTAGTCTGAAGGCAGTAAGCTAGATTTTGTGTTTATAAATAAAAAATAGATACAAGAAGCTACTAAGAAAATAGAACTTATTTGGTGCATAGATGCAATTAATATCTGTGCACCATATAATAAAGTAAATATTCCTAAAACAATTTGCAAAACTATAAAAAATCCTAAAATATTAACTGATTTGTATAAATCAGTTTTTTTATTTCTGTAGATATAAAAAAATAAATACAAATAAAATAATCCTATTAAATAAGCTAATTTTCTATGTATAAATTGTACCAAGGAAGGATCGCTAAAAGCAGATAATTTAAATAAATTAACAATACTATTGTCATTGGGAAAAATTGAGTTACCCATTAATGGCCAAGAATTATAAATTTTACCTGCATCCATTCCTGAAACAAATGCACCAATAGAAATTTGCAAAAAGACTAAAAAAAGAAAACTTAGTGGAAATATTATATTAATGGTATTTTGAAAGTTGTTTTTAACTTTTAGTTTTAAATAATTCCAAAAAATTAAAGACAAAATAAGAAAAGCTACTAATAAATGTACTGATAATCTAAAATGACTAACATCTACTCTATCAATAAGACCGCTACTAACCATATACCATCCTATAAATCCTTGAAAACAAATTAAAGAAAATATTAGGTAAAGATTTATTAATTTTTTAAATTTAATTTTAAAAGTGAAATATATTAGCGGTATTAGAAAAGCTATACCTATTAAACGACCCATAAATCTATGAGCCCATTCCCACCAAAAGATAACTTTAAATTCTTGCATCGACATTTCATAATTTTGTAATTTAAATTCAGGTATCTTTTTGTATAAATCAAAATACATGATCCATTCAGAATTATTTAAAGGTGGCAAAAAACCAGAAAATAATTGCCATTGAGTAATTGATAAACCAGAGTCAGTTAATCTAGTCAAACCTCCGACAACAATCATCGCTGAAATGATCCAAAACATACTTATAAGCCATGTTGATATTTGATTATTAACTCTAAGATTTTCACTATACATATTGGGATAAATATAATAATTTTTGAATTATCCAAATAAATAAATGTCGCCATTAAAAAAAAAAAAACTTAATAAAATAAGAAAAGAACTGGATAAATTAGATGATTCATTAATGGTAATAATTAAAAAAAGAACTAATATGGTTAAAAGGGTTTTGGCGCTCAAAGAAAGAAAAAATCAAATAGTTGATCAGAAAAGAATAAATTTAATACTTAAAAATATTAAAAAAAAATCAATTATAAAAGGGATTGATCCTAAGATAACAAATAAAATATGGAAAAATATGATTTATGCTTACATTGACTTCGAGAGAAGAAATTTTATCAAAAAAAAATAGTTTATTTACTATGAGGTGGTAGTTTTTTTTCTACAAATACTTCATGTTTTCTTGTTGCAGGATTATATTTTTTTGCTTTTAATTTTATCTTCGCTTTTTCCCCTCCAGCTGGTTTTTTAACATAATAGAAAAAAGGGCTATCTGGTTTTGCTTCTGGAACCAACCTGACTTTAACATGAGTTTTTTTTGGCATTTAATTATTTATATTTTTAATTAATTTTTTTATGACTGATAGTTTATTTTTAATAATATCTTTTTGTTTTATAGAGGTATTGTAAATTTCGTCAATATCTGAATCATCAGAATTTAGAACCTTTTTTGCCCCATTCAAGGTCAGGCCTTTATCTTTTAATAAAAATTTGATTTTTTTTAGCAAATTAATGCATGTTTCATCATAATACCTTCTATTACCTGAGAAAATTTTTGGTTTTACTTGTTTAAATTCTTTTTCCCAAAAACGAATAGTATGAGTTGAGAAAGAACCTTTTTTTTTGTTTATAAGATTTAATAACTTCGCAACTTCACCGATAGTCTTATACTTACTATTATGTTTTATATTATCCATTGTTATTTATATATAACTTAAAATCTTTTGAAGCCTTAAAAAGAATAACATTTCTCTCAGAGATTAGTTTGCTCTCTTTGGTTTTTGGGTTTCTTCCAATTCTTTGTTTTTTTCTTCTTAAAGTAAAAGTACCAAATTTTGCAATTTTTACTTTTCTTTGAGATTTAATGCCATCTAGTATAAGTTGAAAAATATCTTCTAGTATATGCTCACTTATCTTTTTTGAAAAACCAATCTGCATATAAATTGAGTTTATTATATCTTTTTTTGTTAGATTTATTCTCACCTAAATTATATTTTGTTTAATTTGATCTATTAATCTACCTCTTATAGTTTTTTCACAAACTTTTAATGAATTTGCAAAACCTAAGGAATCAGTTGACCCATGGCTTTTAATAACAGGTTTAGTTAGACCAAGCAATATTGCACCGTTATATAATCTTGGATCTAATTTATTTTTAAAATCTTTTAAATTATTAGAATTTATAAATGACGATATTTTCCCAATAAAAGAACTCGTTAGTGCTTTTTTTAATTCACCAATTATAAAATTTGATGTACCTTCTGCTGTTTTAAGGGCTATATTTCCTGTAAAACCATCAGCTACAATAACATTAACATCACCATCCATAATATGATTTCCTTCTATGTAACCTTCAAAATCAAATAATGAGTATTTTTCATTATTAAGTTTTTGATAGGTATCCTTTATTGTTGCATTACCTTTCAATTCTTCTGATCCAATATTAAGTAAAGCTACTTTTGGTTTCACATTATCAAATAAAGCTTTCAACAAGGCAGACCCCATAATAGAAAAATCTATTAAATTTTTAGTGTTACAATCAATGTTTGCACCCAGGTCTAATACAACATTCATTCCTTTTTTGCTTGGCCACAAGGCTGACAAAGCAGGCTTATCAATATTTTTAATCATATTAAGATTTAATTTTGATATCAAAAAAAGCGCACCGGTATTACCAGCTGACACAATAGCATGAGCTTCGTCTTTTTTTAATGACTCAACTGCTAACCAAAGACTTGTTTCCTTTCCCCTTTTTGCTGCTGCTAAAGCGCTATCTTTGCCTTCAACTATTTTGTTAGTATGAACTATGTCTAACCTTTTCTCAGATATGTTATATTTGCTTATAAGAGGATTAATTAATTTTTGGTCACCAAAAATTTTATAATTAACGTTATTAGATAATTTTGAATGTAAACTTATACCTTCAATAACTTTGTTAGGTGAATTATCTCCACCCATTGCATCTATTGCAATAATTATTGGGTCTTTCATAAAAAACTATTCTTTAGGGTCTAAAACTTGTCTGCCTTTGTAGAATCCAGTTTTTAAATCTAAATGATGTGACAATCTATATTCACCTGATTTTTTATCTTCGATAATATTTTTTGACGTATTTTTTATATGTGAACGTCTTTTGCCAGATCTTGATCTTGTTGTTTTTCGTTTAGGTACAGCCATAATTAAAATTTAGGATCTAATATAACTTTTGTAAAGATTTTTAAAGGATTATTTATTAAAAATAATCTATAATTATCTAAATAATTAACAAATTTGTCATTATCATCATAAATATTTATGTAATTTTTTATAATATCATTTTTTTTGGCTTTTTCTAAAACTTCCCATCGATCAATTTTTTCTAAAATTGAATAAAATAAATTAACATAATCTTTCATTTTTTTGTTTACTGATACATCTCCATATCCAATTTCTCTAATGGATAATTCGATTTGTCTGACAAAGTAATCAAATATTTTTTGAGACTCTTTTTTTGATATATCATTTTTATAAATTTTTAAGAAAAATCCAAAATGAAATAATAAAATTATCAATCTATCAGAAAAAGTATCATTATTTTTTAAACTATAATAAAGATTTTTATTTCTAGTTAATTTTATTAAATTATTGTAAATATTTAGGTAATCATTTTTCATATGAAAATTATATCATTAATTACTATATTTTTATTTACACTGAATTGTTCAATAAATAAAGTTTCGAATACGCATGGTTTCAGATTTTTAGATGAAAAATTTAAGAAAATTTTAGTTAAAGTGTCAAATAAAAATGATGTCAGAAATATTATAGGACCACCATCTTCAAAAAGTAAATTTGATGATATGTGGTTTTATATAGAAAGAAAAAAAACTAATCAATCACTAATTAAATTAGGGAAGAAAAGAATTTCTAAAAACAATGTTGTTATTATAGAATTTAACAATAATGGTTTAGTAATAAATAAATCTCTTTTAGATATTAACAATATGCAAGATGTAAAATTTGCTGAAAAGAAAACAATTAAGAAATTTGGACAAGATAACTTTGTTCATAATGTTCTATCAACTTTGAGAGAGAAAATAAACGCTCCCACAAGAAGAAAAAAATAGTTGGCGGTCCCTAGGGGAATCGAACCCCTCTTTCATGGATGAAAACCATGTGTCCTAACCGATAGACGAAGGGACCAGTGTTCGATCTTTTATTGTAATTTTTTCAATTAATCAAGTAAGCGAAACTACTTTTTTTATTATTTCTAAATATGATTTTTTATGAGTAACAATTGTTTCAGTAATATATTCTTCACTTTTCTTAACTACGCCATTCATTAAATCACCAGGTGTTATACCTGTCGCACAAAAAATACTTTCTCCTTTGACTATTTCATCAATTTCATATTTTTTATTTAAATCCATTATTCCCATTTCTTTTGCTCTATTAATATCTTCATCTGTTTTAAATAAAAATCTACCTTGAAAATTACAATTTAATGTATTTAAAGCTGCTGCTGCTATAACCCCTTCTGGACCTCCTCCAATTCCCAAAAAAATATCTACATTAAATTTTGGATCTGAAACAAGTAAAGCTCCCGCTACATCACCATCTGTAATAAATTTTATATTTACTTTAAGTTTTTGTAATTCATTAATTATTTTATCATGTCTAGCCCTCTTAAGAATACATACTGTTATATCTTGATTTTTTTTTTTTGTTATTTCTGAATAAATATTAATATTTTTTTCAATCGTAAAATCTATATCAACAGACCCTTTAGGGATATGATTTCCAGTTGCAATTTTATACATGTATGTTTCGGGTGCATTAAGCAAATTACCTTTTTCTGCAACTGCCAAAACAGACATTGAGCCTGGAAGGTTTTTTGCAACAAAATTTGTACCCTCGACAGGATCTACAGCTATATCTATTTCAGGTCCATCACCAATACCAAGTTCTTCCCCAATATAAAGCATTGGTGCTTCATCAAGTTCTCCCTCGCCTATAACAACTTTACCTTTAATATTTAGTTTATTAAGTTCTTCTCTCATTACATCTGTTGCAGCTTTGTCTGCTAGTATTTTCTCATCCTTACCAATAAAAGGATAACAGGCTACTGCTGATTTTGATGTTATATCAATAAGATTATTTAATAATTGTTGAGATAATTTCATTAATTATGATTTAAATTCACTTTCAATGCTTGTATCTTCATTTTCTAACTTATGTTCAAATTCTCTAAGTCTTTTGTATACACTTGCTAGTTCTATGATCGTTGGCCAAGCTTTTAAAATATATTGCATAGACCCTTCAACACGTCCAAAAGCTCTTATAATTTGTTGCATTACACCAAGGGTTACTGCACCAGCTACAATAGCTGGAGCAAGAAAAACATATGCTGATAGTACATTTGCTTGTAAATAAGCAATTCTTCCAATATTAAAGTAAAGGTATCTAATATAACTTAAAAAATGAATACTTCTAACATCGTCAAATAACTCTTCAATTGATTTAGGTCTTACTGTTCCATCGTCTTCAGCTATCACTAGTATTTTTCTGTAAGCAGCTTCTTTTTTCTGAAGATCATATTCAACACCAACTAATCTTAATATTAAACCTAGAATAACTAAAAAAATTGTTCCACCTATTGACCATATAAGTGCACCTACAATTAATCCATATTCCCAGTCACCAAAAAAAAATATCGGTATACCGATACTTAAACCAAATAAAATTGGCATAAATTCAACTAGTATCATTACAGCCTCAATAAGACTTGTTCCTAATGACTCCATTATTCTTGAAAATTTTATTGTGTCTTCCTGTACTCTTTGAGACGCTCCCTCTATCTTTCGAGCTTTTTCATATACGCTATGGTAATATTCAACCATAGCTGTTCTCCATCTAAATAAATAATGAGATGTAAAATAACTAACTATAACTGCAACTCCTACATACATAGCTGCAAGCACAATAAATGAAAATAAGCTTGCCCAATACTCTTCAATTGTAATAGCATTTGGAGCACCTAAAGCTTTTTGAATCATATCATAAAATTCACCAAACCATTCATTTATTTTGACATCAATTTTTACTTGTATCCATAGTGAAGATAAAATTATTAATGACCCTACCCAAGACCATAAATACCATTTTTTTATTGTAAAAAATCTAAACATTATTTTATAAAATTATCTGAATAAGATTTTTTATTAATTTTTCGTCTCTGTGGTTCTATGATCTCGTAATCAATATTATTTTTTTTAGCATAATCTACTGCTAAATCTTTTGATCTAAATTCTAAGTTTAATTCTGAATAAGTATCTGAAGAACTTTCCCATCCCATCAGTGGATTTTTACCAGGATCCTCTGTTATAAATTCTATGATCCATTTATCAAATTTTTTAAGACCAGATTGCATAGCTGTTTTAGAGGGTTTATAGATTTTAGCTTTTTTCATAATTAATGGTCGGGGCGGCAGGATTTGAACCTGCGACCCTCTGGTCCCAAACCAGATGCGCTACCAGGCTGCGCTACGCCCCGATTGCAGTACTAATACAGCAGATAAAAGAAAATTCAAAGGTTATATTGGTTACAAATTTCTAATAAATTTGGTATTTAATGTTATAAGAGATCCTATGATCATAGAATGTCCCAATTGTAATAAAAAATTCAATCTTGATAAAAAATTAATACCAGAAAATGGGAGAACTCTTAAATGTAGCAGCTGTGATAATATATGGCATTATAAAATTTCAATAACTAAAAATATGGAAGATGCTGCGTTATCTAAAGACAATAATATTAAATTAGATACCAACATTCCTGAAATTGAAAAAGAAGAAGATGATCAAGATAGAGCAATAAATGACGATAATCTTGCTGGCATAAATCAAGGAGTTTTGTCAGAAGAAAGTACAGAAGATGAGGAAGATGATATAAAAGATCAAAAAGGAAAGCTAAAGATGGTATTAGTTTATTTTACTATAGTTATAATATCTTTATTAGGTCTTATATTTTTATTAGATACATTTAAATCTTATTTGTCTAGTGTATTTCCAATTTTAACTCCGCTTATTGATAGTTTTTATGAGACCTTTTTAGATTTCAAACTTTTTATAACAGACCTTACTAACTAAGAATGATACAAAAAATTACAAAAGGATTTACATCATTTTTTAAACTTGAGGCTGCAAGTGGTATAGTACTACTTTTTTCAGCAGTAACAGCGTTAGTTATAAGTAATTCTGAATTGTCTAATTTATATTTTTCAACATTAAATAGATATTTATTTATTGGGATAAATAATTTTGGTCTTAAGCTTTCTGTTTTACATTGGATAAATGATGCTTTAATGGCAATCTTTTTCTTTTTTGTAACACTTGAAATTAAAAGAGAATTTTTACAAGGAGAATTATCTAATATTAAACAAGCTCTACTTCCCATAATAGCAGCAGTTGGTGGAATGTTAGTTCCTGCATTAATATATGTGTTTATAAACATAGGAGATGGGGAAACATTAAAAGGTTGGGCAATACCATCGGCAACAGATATAGCCTTTTCTTTAGGTGTATTATCGTTATTGGGCAAGAGAGTGCCTCTCTCACTAAAAGTATTTTTAACAGCTTTAGCAATTATAGATGATTTAGGGGCAATAGTTATAATAGCTCTATTTTATTCTGGTGATTTAAGTATTAAATATTTATCTTTGATGCTGTTAGCATTTATAGCTTTATTAGCTATAAATAAATTTAATATAAAAAAATTTCTACCTTATTTGATAGTAGGAATTTTCTTATGGGATTTTACTCATAACTCAGGAATTCATGCAACTATCGCTGGTGTATTACTTGCAATGACAATACCTCATAGAGAAAAAGATAAAGATTTCTCACTTTTAATTAAAGTAGAACATGCAATAAGTCCTTATGTTGCATTTGGTATAATGCCTATATTTGCCTTTGCAAATGCAGGTGTATCTTTGGAAGGTTTATCTTTTTCATCATTATTAGATAAAGTTCCATTAGGAATAGTTTTAGGTTTATTTGTAGGGAAACAATTAGGAGTTTTTGTTTTTTCATACATATCAATTAAATTAAAAATTGCCCAAATGCCAAGTAATACAAGCTGGTATAATTTTTATGGTGTAGGTGTTTTAACTGGAATTGGGTTCACAATGAGTTTATTTGTGGGAAATTTAGCATTTGCTGAAAGCATGCAATACATGGATGGTGTAAAAATTGGGGTCCTAACTGGGTCATTATTATCCACTTTATTTGGGTACTTTTTAATATTACTTACACCAAATAAATAATTAAAATAATGAAAAATCTATTAATAATTGGAGTAACTATATTTATGTTTTTTTTTAAAAGTTCATCACATGCTAATTATGAAAAAATTTTTTATGACTTTAAAATAAATAGTATTTCAGGAGATATGATAAATTTAAATGACTTTAAAGGTAAGCCAGTTTTAGTAGTTAATACTGCTAGTTATTGTGGATTTACAAAACAATATGATGATATGCAAGAGTTATGGGAAAGATATAAAGATAAAGGATTGATTGTACTTGGAATACCTTCAAACTCTTTTAATCAGGAAAAAAAAGATAATTCTGATGTGAAAGAATTTTGTGAAGTAAATTTTAATATTAACTTTCCTCTTACAGAAATAACTGATGTAAAAGGTAATAACGCTCATGAAATATATAAGTGGGCCAAAAAAAATTACGGGAAATCTGCAATACCAAAATGGAATTTCTACAAAATATTAATTAACAAAGAAGGTAAAATTGAAGATACTTATGCATCTTTAACAAATCCTACGTCCAAAAAAATTATAAACAAAGTAGAAAGTTTGTTAAATTGAGATAGTTAACCCGTCATGTGCAGGAATTACATTTTTAGGCAATTGTTTTTTAATTTCATTGTAATCAATTTCATTGCTCAGATTTGTAAGAATTGATTTCTTAGGTTTAATTTTTCTAATTAGATTTAGTGCATTTTCTAAATTAAAATGAGTTGGATGAAAATTATATCTTAAGCAATCTATAATAAGGTATTTTAAATTTTTTAAATATTTTAAATTTTTATTATCTATTTTATTAACATCGGGTGCATATGCACATTTATCATTAATAATATAACAAATACTTTTGATTGAGCCGTGATGTACCTTTAATGATTTAACAATAATTTTTTTATTCATATCATTAATAATATGAGTTTTTTTTAAGGTTTTTGCATCAAGTATGGATGGATAATTTTTATTATCCTTAAAACAATAAGCAAAAGTGTTTTTAAGAATTTTTTTTGTAATTAAGTCAGCATAAATGGGTAATTTCTTTCCGTTCTTTAATGAGAAAACTCTTAATTCATTAATTCCGTGCGTTTGATCAGCATGAGCATGGGTATAAAAAACTTTATCAATATTTTTAACTTTATTTAAAAGTAATTGGGATTTTAGATCTGGAGATGTATCAATAAGAATATTCAAATTTTTAGATCTTATCAATGCTGAACATCTTGAACGTATATTTTTTTTATTCTTAGGATCACAATTTCCATAATAACCGTCAATTCTAGGTATACCTAAAGAACTGCCACAACCTAAAATAGTAAATTTTAAGCTCATGTGTTAAAAAATAATCTATTAAAATTGTCTGTAGTTATTTTATCAAGTTTTTGAGAGTTGATATCTTTTAAATCTGATAGTTTTTTTAAGGTATAACGAACAAAAGAAGGTTCATTTTTTTTACCTCTCATAGGCTCAGGCGCTAAAAAAGGGCTGTCTGTTTCAATTAGCAATCTTTCCAAAGGTAGCTGTTTAAACGTATTTTGAAGATCATTGCTATTTTTAAATGTAATAATACCACTGGCTGAAAAATAGGAATTAAGTTCCATTAATTTTAAAGCAAATGGCAAAGAACCTGTGAAACAATGCATTAGTATTTTTAAATTATTGTCTGAATTTTTTAATATTTCATAAGTTTCATCTTCAGCATTTCTGGAATGAACAATTAGAGGAAAGTCTAATTCTAAAGCAGCATTAATATGATTTTTAAAACTTGTTATTTGTTTATCTTTATCACTATTGTTGTAATAAAAGTCTAAACCTGTCTCTCCTACTCCAATAATTTTATTATTTGATTTGATTTTACTTATTATTTCATCTTTAGAAATTTGATCAGTGTTTGTTTCGTGAGGATGAATACCAAAAGTGCCATATATCATTTCATCCTTATTAACAATTTCCAAAATTTTCGGGAAACCGCCTAATGTTGTAGAAATTGTTAATACTTTGTTAACTCCTTCTTTTTTGCATCTTGATAAAACATCGTGAATATTTTGAGCTAAAGGTTCATGATCTAGGTGGCAATGTGAATCAATCATTTTTTTCAATCTTTTTAAACAAAATATCTAATTTATTCAACTTGAGACCTTTTTTTAAATAATTATTTTCTTTAATAGTTTGAAAATTAATATTTTCCTCATTTATACCAAATATTCCTAAAACTTTTAGTGATGATGATGGTATAATAGGATAAAGCAATATGGTTACTTTTCTTATTAGTTCCAATGCAACATAAATAATTGTATTCATCCTTAATTTATCATTCTTTTTTTTCCAAGGTTCTTGATCATTAAAATACTTATTTGCTGAAAATAGTTGCTCAACAATAAAATTTATATAAGAATTTACATCTTGATTATCTGAATACTTTACTAAATCATCATAATATTTAGAGTATTGATCTAAAATAATCTTATCATCTTCTGTTAGACTATCTATATCAGGAACTTCTAAGTTAGCATTCTTGTCACAAAATGCTAAAACTCTTTGACACAAATTTCCATAATTATTAGCTAAATCACTATTAATACAAGACTCTAATTTTTCTTGTGAGATATTTCCGTCATTGCCAAATGAAACTTCTTTAATTAAATAATATCTTAAGGGATCTAAGCCATAATTATCTATAATCTCAAGAGGGTCTAAAATATTACCCTTGGATTTAGACATTTTTTCATCACCAGAAAGTATCCATCCGTGACCAAATACTCTTTTTGGGGGTTCTATATCTGCAGCTAATAAGAAAGCAGGCCAATAAATAGCATGAAATCTTAGTATATCTTTTCCAATTAGATGTAGATCTGCCGGCCAAAAAGATTTGTACAAATCATCGTTTACATTTGGGTAATTTAAAGCACTTAGATAATTTGTTAAGGCATCCAACCAAACATAAATAACATGGTCTTTATTAGATGGAACTTTTATACCCCAATTAAAAGATTTTCTACTTACAGATAAATCTTTTAATCCTGATTTAACAAAACTGATAACTTCATTTTTTCTTGTTTCAGGTAATATAAAACCTGGATTTTTATTATAAAACTCAATCAATTTATCTTGCCAATTTGATAATTTAAAAAAATAGGACTCTTCTTCTACCCACTCTACTTTTGAACCTGAACTAATTGATTTTTTTATACCGTCTAAATCTTCAATTTCACTTTCAGAATAAAATGCCTCATCTGATACTGAATACCAACCAGAGTATTTGGATAAGTAGATTTCACCTTTTTTTTCTAAAATATTCCAAAGATTTTCAACAGATTTAGCATGTCTTTTTTCAGTTGTTCTTATGAAATCATTATTAGATAAATTTAATGTGTCGGATAAATCTCTAAAAGTTTTGCTAATTTCATCACAAAATAATAAAGGATCCATTTTTTTTTCTTCTGCAGCTCGTTGTATTTTTTGTCCATGCTCATCAGTGCCTGTTAAAAAATAAACATTAAAACCCTGTATTCTTTTTAATCTTGCAAAAAAATCTGCAATAATACTAGAATAAGCATGACCCATATGCGGTTTTGCAGATGGATAATAAATTGGTGTTGTAATGTAGTAATTTTTATTCACTTAATAATTTATCATTAAATTCTAGAAAAAAAGACTCAAAATCTAAGTTATATTTTTTAACAAAAGAAAGTTTTAGGTAAAAATATTTTTTAATTTTAAATGAAATTTTCTTAGAGATATTTATATTTTTATAGAAAAAAAGTTCAATAAATAAATTCAAATATTCATTTATAAATTGATTAGATGTATATGATTTATTTTTGATTATATAGGCCAATAGATTCTCTATAGAGTTATCTTTAATTGATAAATCATTACTTTCTAAGAAGTTCACTAATGATATTAAAAAGGATGGTGAGTTGTAATTGTTTATAAAATCTAAATTTATATCTTTATATATATCAGCTTCAAAGTGGTAATTCACAATCTCCATCACTTCTGAATTTAGTAAATTTAATTTAAATTCTAAACATCTTGATTTAATAGTTTCCAAAACTTTAAATTCTGAGTTATTGATTAAAATAAAGTGTATTTTGTTATTAGGTTCTTCAATTGATTTTAATAACGCATTAGCAGAATTAATTCCTAATAGATTAACATTTTCAATAATTATAAACCTTCTATCATTATTAAAAGCGGTTTGATTGGTGAATTTAATCATTTCTCTAATTTGATCTATGTCAATTATTTTTTTATCATTTTTCCGATAAATTTTCAGAATATTAGGATGAGTGTTCGAAGATATAAGTTTAGATATATTGTTACTCAAATTATATTCATAATTTTTTAAATTATAAGATTGTTCGTTCTCTTTTAAATAAAAATAATTTAAAAAATGATTTACAAATAATTTTTTGCCGATACCTTTCGGCCCATTTAATAAAACTTTATTGGGAAATTTTTGTATCTGGTCAAGGTAAATAAAGTTATTAAAAAGTAGCTTATGACCAATCATTTTACTTATATCACTCATTTATTTATAATTTTATCAATTTTATTAATTAATTTATTTTCAATTATTTTTAAATTATCTTTATTGGTATCTAAAATTAAGTACTTAGATTTATTTTTATTTGCAATTTTTAAAAAACCTTTTTGAACTTTATTATAAAAATTATAATCAAAATTATCGTATTTATTTTTATTTTTTCTAAACTTTAATCTATTGAGCATATTATTTTTATTTACAATACTTAAGAAGGTAAAGTTTGGTCTTATATTGCCTAATAAAAAGTTATTCATTTTTAAAATTAAATCTTTATCTAGTTTCATTCCATAATGTTGATAGGCTAATGTCGAGTCAATAAATCTGTCAATTAATATAACTTTTTTTTTATAATTTTTTTTTAGAATTTTATCTACATTTTCTGATCTAGATGCCATTAGTAAAAATAAATCTGTTTTATTGCTTAATGCTGATTTTTTATTTAGCATTAAAGATCTTAGTTTCTCAGATAGATTTGTGCCACCTGGTTCTCTAAAGGATACATACTTAATTTTTTTTGTTTTTAAATATTTAATTGTTTTTTTTAAGCTAGTGGATTTTCCAGAAGCTTCTATACCTTCAAATACTAAGATGGGATATTTAGACATCACCCCAGATTAGGAAATTTATAGAAGAAATAAATCTAGAGAAAATATTTTGTCTTTTTACATCTTCAAAAGCTAATAGATCATATTCGCCTATTTGTTCATCTTTATATGATATTTTAACTTTGCCTATTATGTCATTTTTCAATATTGGTGCTTTCAAAGGACCTTGATAGTTAACTGATACTTTTAGATATTTTTTTTTAGCTTTTGGAATTGTTTGATAAACATCTTCATTTATATATGATCTAATAGTTTTTTGTGTTCCTTGCCAAACATCTAATTCATCAAATATTTCATCTTTTTTTGCAATATTAATTGTGTCAAAATTTGTTAAACCATATGTGAGTAATTTAAGTGACTGTTTTGATCTTTCATTTTTCGATACAAAACCACTTCCAACAGCTATTATTCTCCTATCATTTCTTTTAATTGTTGATGCAAGTGAATATTTTTCATACGCAAGATATCCAGTCTTTATTCCATCCACTCCTATATTTTTATAAAGCAATGGGTTTCTATTGCCTTGTTTTATTGGGTCTCCACCTGTTCTATCCCAAGTAAATTCAGTTTCTTTGTAATATTTATAATAATTTGGGTAATTTTTTATCAAATAATTAGACATAATTAATATATCTCTAACTGTAGATAAATTATCTGGAGCATTTATTCCTGATGAATTTGAAAAGTTAGTATTTTCCATACCAATTTCTTTTGCCTTTTCAGTCATCATAATTGCAAACTCTTCTTCTGTGCCAGCAATACCTTCGGCAAGAGCAATACAAGCATCATTGCCTGATGAAACAATAATACCTCTTAATAAATTTTCTACAGTTATTTCATCTCCAACCATAATAAACATCGACGAATATCCTGCTTGTGACAATCTCCATGCATTTTCAGATACTAGAAATTTTTCATCTAATGATAACTCACCGCTTTTAAGTAAATCAAAAGCTATAATCGAAGTCATAATTTTAGTCATAGACGCAGGAAAAATTTGTCGGTCGGCATCCTTTTCATACAATATTTTTCCAGATAAATAATCTTGTAAAATAGCAGTTCTGGCATTTACATCGAAATTAGCAAAAACTGGTTTTATAGAAAAAGATAAAAATATTAAAATCAATGATAAATTTTTTATTCTCATAGTTTAATTATTTCAATGCTATCAAAATCAAGATTTTCGATATTATGAAATCCTTTCTTTAATTTCTCAAAATCTTTATAAGGTCCTTTATAAACTCTAAAATTATTTTGTGACAACTTTTTGATAAAGATATTCTCAATATTATGCTCATCAAATAACCTATTTTTTAACATAATAGCAGAATCTTCAAAATAAAAATCTGCAAATTTAATTATATAATTAAAATTTGTTGCAAAATTATTAGTCTTAGATTCTTTAATTTCAGTTTCTAAACTTATGCTCTGGACCATTATATCGTCAACAGGAGCTTTATTAGCAACTTCTTTTTCTTCATCAAATGTTTTTACATCATTTGCTACATATAAATTATTAGAATTGATAGTTTCAATATACACATAAGGCTCATTAGGGTTTATTGATAGTTCACTAGCAATTCTCTTTGTTATTACTGAATTATAAAAGGCAGGCAAAACAGTTTTGTTTTTAACAACAGTCATTAAAGATTTTCCGTTAATTATATTTGTTATTCTAATAGGTGTACCATTAGGTAGATTAGGACTTAATATATTCAGTGACGTATTATCTAAATTGCTTTCCAATGAGTTGCCTACATCTTCATCATATATCAATGCAAAACCTTTATTAGAATAAACAATATTAATTATTTCTTTTTTTTCATTTTTATCTGATGAGACTTTAATTTTATCTTTTTGGACAACAGTTTTTTTATCTTCAGGTTTATTTTTAATATTTATGTTTTTTGAATGATGCTCACAGGCAAATAAAGTTAAAAATAAAAGATATAAAATATATTTAACTTGCATTTTTAAATTTGTTTTTTAATGTGCATACGGCTAATGCAAATCTTAAAGATCTATTCCATTTTAAAATTAATTCGTAATTATCAAAAACTAAATAAGCTGGAGTTAATTTTTGTGCGTCAGGTATAATATCATAATCAGGGGTCACAATTGCAGCCTTCAAATTATCAAGATCATTAAGATTTTTGCTGTTTTTGATATATTTTTTTAAATAGGATATTTTATTTTTATGCTTAATTTGTTTTGCAGATGTATTTAGATATTTATGAGGTGTTTCATTGATAAGTTCTACTTTGTAAAAACATGGTGTTTTATTATCCCACCCTATATTATTTAAGTAATTTGCAGCAGAAGCAAATGAATCCTCAATATTCTTCAAATTTATAATTTCATCTTCATTGTAATCAATTGCATAATTTTTAATTGTTGAAGGCATAAATTGGAAATTACCAAAAGCTCCTGCCCATGACCCTAAATAATTATTTGGATTTATAATTCCTTTATCAAATAAAATTAAAAGTGTAAGTAGTTCTGATGTGAAGAATTCACTTCTTCTTTTGTCATAACTTAATGTAGCTAATGATGAGACTATATCCATTTTACCTAAATAATTACCAAAATTTGTTTCGATACCCATAAGAGATAAAAGTAAATCCTTATCAACAGAAAATTCTTGAGTGATTTTATCGATTTTTGATTTGTTAATTTTATAAATTTTTAAACCAGAATTTACTTTTTTATTATTAGCTCTTTTAGAAATATATGTTTTGGTATCTTCATAGAATTCTGGTTGGTATCTATCATACTTTATAACATTCTTTAAAAAAATAGATTTATCAATTGTATTTTCGATTGTTTTTAAACTCACACCTTTTTCTAAAGCAATTAATTTAAAATTTTTTTTCCATTCATTAAATTCAGAGTCATTTGCATAGACGTTAAAATTGATTAAAATAATAAGAAAAAAAACGTAAATTTTAATTTTTTTCATAAATATCTTTCAGATATATGAATACAGCAATCCATATTAAAATAAAACTAACTAACTGATTTATATTAAATTGCTCATTATAAATGAAAAAGCCAAGAATAAATTGCAAAGTAGGAGTAATATAAAAAATCATTCCAGCAGGTCCTAGTCCTGCTAATTCAACACCTCTTACATATAAAAAAAGAGGAATCACCGTCATTGGTCCTGCCAACATTAATAATGGCATCAAAGAGGGATTTGATAAACTGAAATCATTATAATTATTTATACTTATAAAATAAAAAGCAACTAGTACAAATGGAAGTATATACAAACTTTCTATAAGAAGACCAATATCAGTTTCTACATTAATTTTTTTTCTAAATAGATTATAAAAACTCCAACTTAAGGCTACGATTAAACCTACCCATGGAATTGAATTAAAATCTATTATCAATAAATAACTGACAGAAATAATTACTAAAAAGATCGAAATTTTTCCTTTTTTAGTAATAGGTTCTTTAAAAAAAAAATTACCAAGAAAAACACTTATAATTGGCATGATAAAATATCCAAAACTTGCATCAATTATTTTATCTACGCTAACTGCATAAATCCACACACCCCAATTAATAAAAATTAAAAAACCAGAAATAAAGAGAATAAATAATTTCTTTTTATTATTGAGAATTTTTTTAAAAATACTCCATTTAGAAAAGAAAAAAGTAGTAACTATTAATAAAAAAGCTGTCCAGACACTTCTATGAATTAATACTTCTATATGACCTGCAAAGGAAATATATTTAAAGTAAATAACACCAAAAAAACCCCACCAAAACGAACCAAAGGATGTAAGCAAAACTCCTTTATTAAAATTTTTTTTGTTCATTTTTAAAAATCTGAATATTTTGACTAACTACTTAAGTCATTTTATTGTTGAAATATATATTAATAATAATAAAACCTTGCACACGGAGAGATGGCTGAGCGGTTGAAAGCATCGGTCTTGAAAACCGACAAAGGGGCAACTCTTTCCTGGGTTCGAATCCCAGTCTCTCCGCCATTCATTTAAAATCAATCAACAGTTTTAATATTTTATGATTTTTAAATATCATTTCATTCTTTGAAATTTTGATAATATCTTCATCATTCATATTAATTAACTTATCTAAATCCACTAAATCATCAAAAGATAATGTATCAATTATAGATTTAACGAAGCTACTGACAAATATATCCATTTCTTTTGTACCTCGATATTGAGATCTATAAATAATCTTATTAATTAAATTTTGTTTATTTGAATTCATTGTTTATAAACATATATATATATTTAATGAGTAATTTTGAATATTTATTGTCACCTATTAATAAGATAAAAGGTGTTGGTATAAAAACATTAAATTCATTCAACAAAAAAAAAATTTTTACAATTTTTGATCTGCTATGGCATTTGCCTATATCGAGAATTGAAACTGCTGAAGATACAGAAATTAATGATTTACAAGTAGGAAGAAATTACAACATAAAAGTAATGCCAATTAAATATAATTTTCCACGAATTAGAAATTTACCCAACAAAGTACTATGTGAAAAAAATGGAGTTAAATTAGACTGTATTTTTTTTAATAGTTATGAGGGATATATCAAAAAATTATTACCTTTAAACGAAGAAATAATAATAAATGGAAAAGCAAATAATTTTAAAAATAAATTCCAATTTGTAAATCCAACGACAAAAAAGACAAATAATTTAAATATTATAAATGAAGATAGTAAATATAGTCTTTCTGATGGTTTAACATTAAATAAATATAATCAAGTAATAAATAGTGTTTTTCAAAATTTACCTGACCTTGAAGAATGGTTACCAAAACAAATATCAAGTTTATTTGATAATGTAACTTGGAAGGAATGTATTATTAAAATTCATAAGGAAGAAATTACAAAAATTAGAAACACAAAATATTTTAGGAGGCTTGTTTTTGATGAGATATTTGCAAATTTTTTACTTTCTTCTGATATTAGAAGAAAAATAAAAAAAATAAAAAAAAAAAATAAAATCTTAGACTTACAATATCAAAATAAACTAATTAGTAATTTAAATTTTAAACTTACAACCGATCAAATAACTTCATTAAAAAATATTAATAAAGATATGGAGTCAAAACAAAAAATGTTTAGGTTATTACAAGGAGATGTGGGATCTGGAAAAACAATAGTATCTGTAATAGCTGCATTAAATGCTATAAAAGCTGGCTATCAAGTTGCAATAATGGCTCCAACTGAAATATTAGCAATTCAACATTATAAATTTATATTAGAAAATTTTAATACTTTTTGTAATCCTGAAATATTAACTGGTAAAACTGATTATAAAAAAAGAAAAAATATTTTAAGTGATCTCATGAATAATAAAATTGATATTTTAGTTGGCACACATTCTCTTTTTCAAGAAAAAATTACCTACTTTAATTTGGGATTAATTGTAATTGATGAACAACACAAATTTGGTGTTAATCAAAGAAAAAAACTATCAGATAAAGGAGGCAAAGATTGTGATGTACTAGTTATGTCAGCAACCCCTATTCCAAGAACAATGATGATGACTATTTATGGAGATATGGATGTTTCTTTAATAAAATCTAAACCAAAAAATAGAAAACCAATCAAAACATATAGTAAAAATGAAACGAAAATTAATGAAGTGATTAATTTTATTAAAAGTGAAATTTCAAAAAAAAATCAAGTTTTCTGGGTTTGTCCACTTATCAAAGAGTCAAAAAGGATTGACCATCAATCTGCTACAGAGAAATATAAATATTTAAGTAAAATTTTTAAAGATAGAGTTGATATTGTTCATGGAGCAATGAACAAGGAAGAAAAAGATAAAGTTTTAAATAAGTTTAATGAAAGAAAGATAGATATATTGGTTTCAACTACAGTAATAGAAGTTGGCATCGATTTTCCAAATGCTAATGTAATCGTTATTGAAAATTCAAATAAATATGGTTTATCCCAGTTACATCAATTGAGAGGACGAGTTGGTAGGGGTAGCAAAGAATCTTCATGCATACTAATGTTTAAAGCAGGACTGAGTGAAAACGCACGTAAGAGAATAACAATTCTCAAAAATACTAATGATGGTTTTAAAATTGCTGAAGAAGACTTAAAAATTAGAGGATATGGCGATATTTTAGGATTTAAGCAAAGTGGTCTAAAAAAATACAACTTAGCAGATCCCATTCAACATGAAGATCTTTTCAATATTGCGGAAAAAGAGATTAAAAAAATTGAAAAAAATAACATTAAAATAAATAACTTTAATAAGCTCATCAAACTTTACGACAAGGTTGCTGTAATTAATGAGACTATTTAGTTTTAGTATCTGATGTACCAGCTGAGACAATAAATTTTGATGCCTCTTCAAAAGTCATATCTAAATATACAATCTCACTTTTAGGAAACATTAACAGAAAGCCACTAGTTGGATTTGGCGTTGTTGGAACAAAAACATTTACTAATTCTGTATTTGTTTTTTTTGAAATTTCACCTTTATTTTCTTTTGTAGCAAAGCCAACTGCCCATGTACCTTTTCGAGGATATTGAATTAAAACTACACTTTTCTTTGAACCTTTTTTCGGTGCAAAGGTCTCTGTCATTTGACCGATTGCTGAATATATAGTTCTTAAAATTGGTATTTTTTTTAATAAGTCATTAAATAATTGTAAAACTTTTTTTCCAATGAAGGATAAAGAAAGACCTCCTACAAAAGTTATAAATATTACAGATAATAGAATTTCTAAACCTGGAATAGCAAAGGGTAAATAGCTATTTGGATTTATTCCTTGAGGAATTAATTTTGATGAAATTGATATAAAAAAAGTTGTGAGATATAATGTAATGCCGATTGGGACCAACACAACAATTCCAGTAATAAAATAGTTTCTTAATCTTGCAATAAATGAAACTCTTTTTCTTTTAAATTTTGACATAACTTATAATTGATTAACAAAATACATGTAATATAAATATCATGAAAAGTGAATAGAAGAAATTTTATATATTTAATGGGATGTGGCTGTCTTTCTGCGGGTATGCACGCCTGTACTACTGCACCAATAACGGAAAGAAAACAACTTAAATTAATATCAGAATCAAAGCTAAATGCACATGCTGCTAGAGCATACGAGCAAGTTAAAAAAAAAGCTAAGTTAAGTAAAGACAAAGAAAGTTTAAACAATATTATTCAAATTGGATCTAAAATAGAAAAATCAATATCAGAATATTTTTATAGAAACGATATGGAAGACCCAACTGCAAATTTTGAATGGGAATATATTTTAATTGATAATAAAAAAATTAGAAATGCTTGGTGTATGCCAGGGGGAAAGATTGCATTTTACACAGGAATGTTGGATATAACCAAAAACAATAATGGTTTAGCAGCCGTTATGGGTCATGAAGTAGCTCACGCTGTTGCAAAACATTCTGTTGAAAGGGCAAGCAGAACAAGATTATTGAATACAACAACTGGAATTATTGATATTGCTACAGGAGGGAAATTATCTGAAATTAATAGAACAACCGGCATGAATACCGTAGGGATTTTATCCCAGATAGGAATAATGAACCCCTTTACGAGAAAACAAGAAAGTGAAGCTGATTATTTAGGATTAATTTTTTCATCATTATCTGGTTATGATATTAGAGAAACAAGCAAAATATGGGAAAGAATGAAAAAAGCAAACAAAGGCAAAGAACCACTAGAATTTATGAGTACACATCCATCTAATGAAAGAAGAATTGATCAAATCAATAATTGGATGAACGAAATAATCTTGAGGTACCCACCAATTACTTAGTGTGTTGGTGAGCCCTGATGGACTCGAACCATCGACCCATTCCTTAAAAGGGAATTGCTCTACCAACTGAGCTAAGGGCCCAACACGGAAATTCTTATATTGATTTTTTTATATTTGGCAATGGTAAAAATTTACAAAATATTAATATACTTGTCGTGAAATTGATCAAAAGTTCCCATTTTGATATTTTTTCGAATTTCATACATAAGTTCTTGATAGAAATTTATATTATTTAATGTCAAAATCATAGATGACAGCATCTCATTGGTGTTGTGAAGGTGGTTTAAATAATTTTTGGAGTACTTATTTAAGTCAAATTTTGTAACATTACTATCTAAAGGTGTATTGTCTAATTTATTTTCAGAATTTCTTATTTGAACTCTACCATTCCATGTAAAAGCTAAACCAGTTCTTCCTGATCTTGTTGGAAGGACACAATCAAACATATCAATACCTCTCTTTACTGCTCCTAATATATCGGAGGGAGTTCCTACACCCATTAAATATCTTGGTTTATCAATTGGTAAATTATCTTTAATACCATCTAATACATCAAACATTTCTTTTTGAGTTTCTCCAACTGCTAAACCACCAACAGCATATCCATCGAATTCTATATCTATTAACTTAGCAAGAGACTCATTTCTTAAATCTTTAAATAAACCCCCTTGAATAATACCAAATAAAGCTTTGTGAGGATTTTTTCCAAATTCTTCTTTAGATCTTTTCGCCCACTCAGTAGACAAATTCATTGATGTTTTTATTTTATTATAATCTTGAGTATTTTTTGGGCACTCATCCATTACCATAACAATGTCTGAATTAAGTTTTTTTTGAATTCTAATACTTTCCTCAGGACTTAAAATAAAAGTTTTTCCATCAATATGTGATTGAAATATTGCCCCTTTAACTTTGTCAATTTTATTAAATTTAGATAAAGACATCACTTGATAACCACCAGAATCTGTCAGAATGGGAAGTTTACAATTCATAAATTTGTGTAAGCCACCTACTGCCTCTATTCTCTCTGTTCCTGGTCTAATCATTAAGTGATATGTATTTGAAAGTATTATTTCACTTCCTGTTTTAATAATATCGTTAATAAAAACACCTTTAACTGTGGCTTGAGTACCAACAGGCATAAAAGTAGGAGTATTAATTTCTCCACGATGTGTTTGAATTAATCCAACACGATAATTTTTATTTTGATGTTTTACGCTAAAAGAAAAATTCTTTTTTATGTCTTCCATCCATTAAATTCTACTCAGATTTAAAGCTAATTATTTTATCTGGGTTTGAAACAGAGCCATTGGGTCCATCACCTTTTGTAATCATATCAACAAACTCCATTCCCTCAATAACTTTTCCAAATACTGTATATTGTCTATCAAGATGCGGTGTAGGACCAAAACATATAAAGAACTGACTATTTGCACTATTTGGATCTGAAGATCTTGCCATTGATAACGTTCCTCTTTCATGAGGTAAAGCATTGAACTCTTCCTTAAGATCTGGCATATCAGAACCACCCATACCAGCTCTACTTAAGTTAAAACTTTCAGAAGAGGAGTTTCCAAATTGAACATCTCCTGTTTGAGCCATAAAACCATCGATTACTCTGTGAAAAACAACTCCATCATACTTTCCACTATTAGCTAGTTCAATTATTCTTTTAACATGGTTTGGTGCCACGTCTGGAAATAATTCAATTTTTAAATCTCCATCTTTTAATTTAAGTATCATTGTGTTCTCCTTTGCATTTAATGCTGTTGTTAATAAAAATAATGATAAAAATAAAATACTAATTTTTTTAAGCATAAATCTCTTTCAGTGACTTGATTGTACTTTTGGTTGTAAATTTCCTTAAATCACCTTTGTGTAAAGCTATTTCTTTAACAAATCTCGATGAAATGATCTGATTTTCAACGTCTGACATAAGAAAAATTGTTTCAACTTTATTATTTAATTTTCTATTCATTCCCGCTAGTTGGAACTCGTATTCAAAATCAGATACAGCTCTCAAGCCTCTAAGAATTAGATTCGATTTATATTTTTTACATAATTCTGTTGTTAGAGAGTTAAATTTTATCACTTGAATTTTATTTTTTGAAAGTTTTAAGTCTCCATACAAAGCTTTACTAACGATTTTTAATCTCTCATCTATAGGAAATAAAAAATTCTTTTCATTACCATCAGATATGCCAACAATAATTTTATCTGCTAATTTTAAAGCTTTTTTAATAACATCAATATGACCGTTCGTTATTGGATCAAATGTTCCTGGATATATAGCTATATTTTTCATTAAACCAAATTATCATCTAATTTAATTGAGGAGACAACCTTTTCATCACCAGTTAATTTAATAATTCTTACTCCTTGAGTATTTCTTCCGGCAATTCTTATTTCCTTAACAGCAGTTCTAATAACTCTACCTTTGTTTGTTGATATTAATATTTGATCACCCTCAAACACAGGAAAAGATGAAGAGACATTACCGTTTCTAGGGGAATTAACTATGCCAATTATTCCCTTACCTCCTCGATTTGTAACTCTAAAATCATAATGAGATGTTCTTTTGCCATAACCGTTTTCTGTAATTGATAAGATAAATTTTTCTTTAGCTTTAACTTCTGATTTTTCATCTTTAGTTTTACTTTTGTTTTTTTTAATATCGTCTTTATTAATTATAGATAATGAAACAATTGTATCTTTCTCTGAAAGATTAATACCTCTTATACCTTTAGAAGACCTTCCTTTAAAAACTCTAAGTTTTTTTGATTCAAACCTTATGCATTTACCAAATTTTGTATTCAGCATTATATCCTGATCATCTGTACATATCTTTACTCCAACAATTTTATCATCAGAGTCTAATTTCATCGCAATTTTACCAGAAGCATTAATTGATGAAAAATCCTCTAAGTTATTTTTTCTTATTTTCCCTTTGCTAGTTGCAAATATGATATGCATATTTTTCTTATCAACATCTTCATCAGGAAAAGGCATAATAGAACTTATAGATTGATGATTTTTTAAGGGTAAAATATTGAAGAGTGACTTACCTTTAGATGAAGCAGATCCTTCAGGTATTTTCCAAGCTTTAACTTTATAGGCCAAACCCTCTGTGGAAAAAAATAATAGTGATGTATGTGTATCTACAGACAATGTTTGAACAACCGAGTCTTCTTCTCTAGTTTTAATTCCTGTTTTTCCTTTTCCACCTCTTTTTTGTTGTTTAACTCCGCTTAGAGCCCCTCTTTTAATATATCCTTGAAGTGTAATCGTTATTATTACTGACTCTTTTTGAATTGTTTCTTCGATATCATAATTTAAGACAGCATCTATAATTTTTGTCCTTCTAGGGACTGAAAATTTGTCTTTTATCATCTGTAAATCATTGCTAATTACGCTTAACAATTCATTTTTTGAATTAATAATTTTTTTATATTTAGAAATCTCTGTCGCTAATTTTTTAATTTCTATCTCTATTTCATTAATTCCTATAGCAGTTAATTTTTGAAGTCTAAGTTCTAGTATAGAAGTCACTTGATCATTTGATAATACATATTTTCCTTTATAATTTTTACTATCAACTAATTTAATAAGTTTTGATGCTTGGTTAATTTTCCAAGTTGTTTTTAAAAGTGAATTTTTTGCTTCTTCAGGGTTTTTGGATGATCTGATTATTTTAATAACTTTATCAATGTTCTCAACACTAACTGATAATCCAAGTAATATATGAACTCTATCTTCTGCTTTTTTTAAATCAAATTTTGTTCTTTTTATAACTACATCTTCTCTAAACTTTAAAAAATTTTCTAAAAAATCTTTTAAATTACAAGTCTTTGGTTTTTGATCAACAATTGCCAAAGAGTTAAAACCAAAAGATGATTCTATTGAAGTATATTTATATAATTGTCTTTTGACAGTTTCAGGTTCAACATTTCTTCTAAGATCAATTGACACTCTAATACCCTCACTATTTGACTCATCTCTTATATCGCTTATACCTTCAATTTTTTTATCTCTTACTAATTCGGCAATTCTTTCATTTAAATTAGACTTATTAATTTGGTAAGGTATGGATGAAACTACCAGTCTATCTTTACCATTTTTTAAATTCTCTACTGAAATTTCTCCACGTATTTTAAAAGATCCTCTTCCAGTTTTGTATCCTTGCTTTATTATATCTTTTCCAATTATTAACCCTCCTGTTGGAAAATCTGGGCCTGGTATATGTTTCATTAACTCATTAATTTTAATGTCTTTGTTTTTAATTAATGCTAAAGTTCCATCTACAACCTCTCCTAAATTATGAGGTGGTATACTTGTTGCCATTCCAACTGCAATTCCACCAGCACCATTTACTAAAAGATTTGGATATTGTGCAGGCAATACAATAGGTTCTTGCTCTGTCTCGTCGTAATTACTTTTAAAGGATACGGTATTTTTTTCTATATCATCAATTAAAAACTGTGAAACTTTTGCAAGTTTAGTTTCGGTATATCTCATTGCTGCAGGAGGATCGCCATCTATAGAACCGAAATTACCCTGTCCATCTACTAAAGGTAAGCTCATTGAAAATTCTTGAACCATTCTAACTAGAGCGTCATAAACAGCTTGATCACCATGGGGGTGGTATTTACCAATTACATCTCCAACAATTCTTGCAGATTTTCTAAATTGTTTTGACCAATCAAAGCCACCTTTGTGCATTGCATAAATAATTCTTCTGTGAACAGGTTTTAATCCATCTCTGATATCTGGTAGTGCCCTACTTACTATAACGCTCATAGCGTAGGACAGATATGATGAGCTCATCTCATCATACATTGAGATTGGTTTTATATTATTATTTATTTTTGGAATTTCGTTTTTTTCCATATTAATTAAAATGGAATATCGTCGTCTAAGCCACTTTGATCTGGTGCGGGTGCATCATCAAAATTTTGTTTACTATCTTGTGATGCAATATTATTTTGATTACCACCACCAAGCATCGTTAAAGATGAATTGTAACCTTGAATTAAAATTTCGGTTGAGTATTTATCTTGACCACTTTGTTCGTCTTTCCATTTTCTTGTTGATAGTTGTCCTTCAACGTACACTTGTGCACCTTTTTTTAGATATTGCTGGACGACATTTACCAAACCTTCATTAAAAACCACTACTCTATGCCATTCGGTCTTTTCTTTCTTTTCTCCAGTATTTTTATCTTTCCAGGATTGACTTGTAGCAAGGCTTAATCTAGCAACACTTTTGCCGTTCACCATTTGCTTAACTTCTGGGTCTGCGCCCAAACGACCAATTAATAGTACTTTATTTAAACTTCCAGCCATAATATTTTAATATTTAAGAATGTTTATTATATCACTTATTAACTTGAATATTAATTTTATTAATCTAAAGCAACAAAAATTATGCTTAAAAAGATAGTTATTAAGGGTGCAAAAGAGCACAATTTAAAGAATATTACACTAGAGATTCCAAAAGAAAAATTTGTTGTCATCACTGGCCTATCAGGATCTGGAAAATCATCTTTAGCTTTTGATACTGTGTATGCTGAAGGACAGAGACGTTATGTTGAGAGTTTATCAGCTTATGCAAGGCAATTTTTAGATAAAATGAAAAAGCCCAATGTAGATTTAATTGAAGGGTTAAGTCCAGCAATTTCAATTGAACAAAAAAATACATCCAAAAATCCAAGATCTACAGTTGCAACTGTTACAGAAATTTATGATTATATGAGAGTTCTTTATGCCAGAGCCGGCATTCCATACTCTCCTTTTACTGGACTGCCGATCACATCACAAACTATAAGTCAAATTGTAGATAAAATTAAAACACTACCAAAAAAATCAACAATTTTTTTATATGCACCGGTAGTTAGAGGAAGAAAAGGAGAATATAGGAAAGATATTCTTGGCTACAAAAAAAGAGGATTTAGAAAAATTAAAGTTGATAATAAACTTTATGATATTGATGATGTTCCAGAATTAAATAAAAAATTAAAACATGATATAGCAGTTCTAGTTGATAGAATTGTTTTAAATTCATCTTTGGGAAATAGATTAGCTGAAAGTGTTGAAACAGCAGTTAACTTAGCAAATGGATTAATGTTTGTGGAATACGAAGATGAAACCCTGCCGAAAAAGTTTAGAAAGACTGAAAATTTAATCTTTTCTACTAAGTTTGCTTGTCCTGAAAGTGGTTTTACAATTGAAGAAATAGAACCAAGACTTTTTTCTTTCAATAGCCCTTACGGTGCGTGTGAAGAATGTGAGGGTATTGGTGTTAAATTAAATGTTGATCCAAAATTAGTAGTACCCGATGAAAAGAAAACAATAGCAGATGGAGCTATTGAACCTTGGTCAAAATCATCATCTTTATATTATGCACAAACTTTAGCCTCTATAGCAAAACATTATGGTTTTTCATTAAATGATAGATGGTCGAGACTATCAAAAAAAATAAAAGATGTAATTTTATTTGGATCTGATGAAGAAGAAATCAAATTTTCTTATGACGATGGATATGAAAAGTATTCACATAAAAAAACATTTGAAGGGGTGGTAAATAATTTAGAAAGAAGATTTTTAGAAACAGATAGTGATTGGAAAAGAGAAGAAATATCTCAATATCAATCTGATACAAAGTGTGAAAGATGTAATGGGCACAGATTAAAAGATGAAGCTCTATGTGTTAAAATTAATGATCACAATATAAGTGAAGTAACTGAAAAATCTATATTTGATGCAAAGGAATGGTTTAAATCACTTGAAACAAAATTAGATAAACGACAACTAAAAATTGCACAGCATATTTTAAAAGAAATTAATGAGAGATTAAATTTTCTGCTAAATGTTGGTCTTGACTACCTAACTTTATCAAGAGAGTCTGGTACTTTATCAGGTGGTGAAGCACAAAGAATAAGGCTAGCCTCGCAGATAGGTTCAGGATTAACTGGAGTATTGTATGTACTTGATGAACCTTCTATCGGTTTGCATCAAAAAGATAATGTTAAATTAATTAATGCATTAAAAAGACTTAGAGACTTAGGAAATACAGTCATAGTTGTAGAACATGATACTGAAACCATGGAAAATGCAGATCATATAATTGATCTTGGTCCAGAAGCTGGAAACAAAGGTGGCGAAGTAATCGCTCAAGGATCGTACAATGATATATTAAATAATAACAATAGTATTACAGGAAGATACTTATCAAACAAAAGCTTTATACCAATACCAAGAACTAGAAGATTAGCCAAAAATGGAAGATTTTTAGAAATTAATGGGGCTAGTGGAAATAATTTAAACAATGTAAATCTTAAAATTCCACTTGGAAGTTTTACCTGTGTAACGGGTGTTTCAGGAAGTGGTAAATCAACATTAATACTTCAAACTCTTTATAACGCTTTAAACCTTACCCTTAATAATAATAAATCGAGAAAAATTCCAAAACCATTTAGAGGTTTTAAAGGTATTGAATTAGTCGATAAAATTATAGATATAGATCAATCCCCTATTGGTAGAACTCCTAGGTCTAACCCAGCAACTTATACAGGTGCGTTTGGTCCAATAAGAGACTGGTTTACTAATTTACCTGAGTCAAAAAGTAGAGGTTATAAGCCAGGAAGATTTTCATTTAATGTTAAAGGTGGAAGATGCGAAGCTTGTGAAGGTGATGGAGTAATAACATATGAAATGCATTTTTTACCTGATGTTTATATAACTTGTGATGAATGCAAAGGAACTAGATATAATAGAGAAACGCTAGAAATTAAATTTAAAGACAAGAGTATTGCAGATGTTTTAAATATGACCGTTGATGAGGGGTGCGAATATTTTGAAAATATTTCTAATATAAAAACAAAATTGCTTACTCTTAAGAAAGTTGGTTTAGGATATATAAAAATTGGTCAACAAGCGACTACTCTATCAGGTGGTGAAGCCCAAAGAATTAAACTAGCAAAAGAACTGTCTAAAAGATCAACTGGAAGAACAATATATATATTAGATGAACCCACAACAGGACTGCATCAACACGATATTAAAAAATTATTAGAAATTTTACATACCTTTGTTGCAACTGGAAATACGGTTGTTGTAATAGAACACAATTTAGATGTTATTAAAACAGCTGATTATATAGTTGATATGGGTCCAGATGGAGGTGTAAAAGGAGGAAATATCATTGCCGAAGGAAAACCTGAGGAAATTATCCAAGTTAAAGATAGTTATACAGGTAAATTTTTAAAACCAATGTTGGACAATAAGTTCAAAAAAACTGCTTAAATTTTAATTAAAAATGTTATAAAACAAAGATATTATGACTTCAATTCTTCAATCACTATCTAAGACAGTCCATATCTCCTTAGCATTATCCATTTTACTATTTTTAGGTTTATACTTTGGAAATGGTGGTTTTGATATCGACGTTGTTTTTTGGAGTTGGTTATTTAGATATATACATGTCATTGTTGCAATTATGTGGATCGGTTTACTCTGGTATTTTAATTTCGTTCAAATACCAAACATGGCTAAAATACCTGACGAACAAAAACCAGCAATTGGAAAAGTTATAGCTCCAGCAGCACTTTTTTGGTTTAGATGGGCAGCTTTAGTTACAGTAATATCAGGACTGATCTTAGCTTATTTAAACGGTTATGTTCATCAAGCTATGACATTAGGAATTGGATCAGGTGGTGGTAAAGCTACTGCAATTGGTATTGGTATGTGGTTAGGAATTATAATGGCATTTAATGTTTGGTTTGTAATATGGCCAAATCAGAAAAAAGCATTAGGTATTATTGAGGTTGAAGCTGATGTTAAAGCTAAATCTGCAAAAACTGCGATGCTATTTTCTAGAACAAATACACTTCTATCTTTGCCAATGCTTCTGACGATGGTAATAGCTCAAAACCTATATTAATCTTTTTCTTCTTTAACTATTGTTCTTTGGCTGACATTCAGTGCAACTAAAATAGGATTTGCGATATATATTGAAGAGTAAGTTCCAAAAATAACTCCTAATATCATTGCTAAAGAAAAACCTTTTAGTATTTCACCACCAAATAAGTATATTGAAAAAAGAGCTAACAATGTAGTTACAGATGTAATTATTGTTCTAGATAAAGTTTCATTAATTGAAATATTAGTTAAGTCAAAAATTTTAATATCGGAATACTTTCTTAAATTTTCTCTAACCCTATCGAATATAACAACTGTGTCATTCATTGAATAACCAACAATAGTTAAAACAGCTGCTACAATAGAAAGGTTTATTTCAAGAGAAAAAATAGAAAATATACCTAATGTAATTATAACATCGTGAAATATAGCTAAAATAGCTCCTAAGCTAAACTGCCATTCAAATCTTATCCAAATATACAATAGCATCGCTGCAAGCGATAAGCTTATAGCAATAATTCCTGATTTTAAAAGTTCTGAGCTTACTTTAGGACCAACATTTTCTACTCTTCTAAAGTCGACATTACCAATAGAGCTTGATAATTTATTTTGAATATTTTTAATAAATTCAGGATCATTTGAATTTTGCTTTTCAAATTTAACAATAAAGTCTGTTTCATTGCC
>CABXYN010000002.1 GCA_902516395.1 uncultured Pelagibacteraceae bacterium
GTTTTTCTTGGAGAGACCAAACTAAAATTGAAACACATTTACACTCTCAATCAGCAGATATTGCAATGGGTGTTGATTCAGCTGGAAATAAAGATGAGGGTGCGGGAGATCAAGGAATTATGTTTGGTTATGCTTGTAATGAAACAGATGTTTTAATGCCGGCTCCAATTCATTATTCTCATAAAATTTTAAGACTGATGGCTGAGGATAGAAAATCAGGAAAGTTGAATGGAATAGAGCCAGACTCAAAAAGTCAAATTACTATTGAATATAAAGATGGTATGCCTTCAGCTGTAACATCAGTAGTTATTTCTACACAACATTCAAAAGAAGTCAGCTTAGCTCAAGTTAAAGAACTTTGTATGCCCTATATAGAGCGATCTATCCCTAAAAATTTATTGGGAAGTCTTGATGAAAAAGAGATTTACATCAACCCAACTGGAAACTTTGTAATTGGTGGTCCAGATGGAGATAGCGGTTTAACTGGAAGAAAAATTATTGTTGATACATACGGTGGAGCAGCACCACACGGTGGAGGTGCGTTTTCTGGCAAAGATCCTACAAAAGTCGATAGATCAGCAGCTTATGCATCAAGATATTTAGCTAAAAATGTCGTAGCTTCAAAATTTGCTGATAAATGTTTAATTCAATTAGCCTACGCTATTGGAGTTTCTAAACCACTATCAATTTATGTAGATTTGTTTGATAATGACGAAGAAAAAAATATGCATGTTGAAAAACTTATTAAAGAAAACTTTGATTTAAGCCCGAGAGGAATTAGAGAAATGTTAGGTTTAAATAAACCTATTTATGAAAAAACTTCAGCCTATGGACACTTTGGAAGAATTCCAGAGGATGATGGATCATTTTCATGGGAAAAAACAGATAAATCTGGAGTTTTTAGTAAGTAAATATTGTTGTAAATCAACAAAAAATAACTATATTTCAAACTCATTGTTGAAATTTCAAAAATGGGCCTAGGCCCATTTTTTTTTGGCTAAAAATTATGTTGAATAGAAGAGCTGATAAATTAGAATTATTAAGAATTGCTGAGGCCGTAGCATTAGAAAAATCTATTGATAAAGAACTGATTATAAGTTCTATGGAAACAGGTATTGCCAAAGCGGCTAAATCAAAATTTGGATCCGATAATGAAATTAAGGTAGAAATAGATAGAGATAATGGAAATATAGGGATATTTAGAAAATTATTGATTACAGAAAAACCTGAAAACTCAAACATTGAAATTACTTTGGCAGATGCAGTAAAGTTAAATGAAATCAACAAAGACAAAAAAATAGGGGACGAGGTTTTACAACCATTGCCATCATTTGATTTTGGAAGAATTGCAGCTCAAACAGCCAAACAGGTTATAAGCTTTAATGTAAGAGAGGCAGAAAGAGAGAGGCAATATAATGATTTTATTGATAAAAAGGACACTATATTAAGTGGAATAGTTAAAAGACTAGAATTTGGAAATGTAATAGTTGATCTTGGAAGAACTGAAGCAATAATTCAAAAAAATGAAATGATACCTAGAGAGAATATTAAGGCCGGAGATAGAATTAAAGCCTATTGTTTAGACGTCAGAAGAGAGCCGAGAGGACAACAAATTTTTTTATCAAGAGCTAATGCAAAATTTATGGATAAACTTTTTGTTCAAGAAGTCCCAGAAATATACGATGGATTAATCGAAATTAAATCTTCTTCTAGAGATCCTGGTAGCAGAGCAAAAATTTGTGTTAAAGCCATTGACACGTCATTGGATCCTGTAGGCGCATGTGTTGGAATGAGAGGTAGTAGAGTTCAAGCAGTAGTGAATGAATTGCAAGGGGAAAAAATAGATATCGTAAATTGGTCTGAAGACCCAGCTATTGTAGTAGCAAATGCATTATCACCTGCTGAGGTCCAGAGAGTTAACGTTGATAATGAAGCAAAAAAACTTGATGTTATATTAACAGAGGAAAACTTAAGCAAGGCTATTGGTAGAAGGGGTCAAAATGTCAGATTAGCTACAAAATTGTTAAATTATGAAATTAACATAATGACAGAACAAGAGGACTCTGAAAAAAGACAACTAGAATTTAAAGAGAAAACAGACAACATTGTTAAAAACCTAGAACTAGATGAGACGCTTGGACAACTTTTAGTAGCTGAAGGTTTCTCTTCGATTGATGATATTAAAGATGTTTCCCCAGATGTTCTAACAAAAATTGAGGGTATTGAGGAGGAAACAGCAAAAGAGCTAATTGAACGAGCTAAAGAATTTTATGAAAAAGATCAAGAAGAAATTTCAAAAAGAATAAAAGATTTAGGATTAGACAGCGATTTAATTAATCATGAGGGTCTCACAGCAGGTATGTTAGTTACCTTGGGTGAACAGAAGATTTTAACCTTAACAGATTTAGCTGATCTAGCATCTGATGAGTTGACTGGTACTTACGATGTGGTTAAAGGTGAAAGAGTAAAAATCAAAGGTTATTTAGAAGATTTTGCTTTATCAAAGTTAGAGGCAGACAATTTAATTATGTCAGCTAGAGATAAAGTTTATAAAGATTGAAAGATGGAAAATGGAAAAAAAAAAATTAAAGTTATCGATAACAGGAAGTTCTCAGAAGACTTTTAGCAGTATAGAGCAGGCTAAATCAAAATCAAAAAATACTGTTGTAATTGAGAAAAAAAGTTCAAAATTTCAGGGCAAATCTCAATTTTCTAGACCAAGTAGTAATAGTTTTGTGCCAAATAAAAATATTTCCTCAAATTCCAATAATCTTAACAGAGCTCCATCACCTCCAACTTCAGATTTTGAAAAAAGAAAATTAGCAGAGCAAAGAGCTACAAGAAGGTTAAAAGGAGAAGCGGCACCAAAAGAAAATAAATCAAATAAAACTGCTGGAAAAAGAAGAGAATTAAAATTGACAATTTCTAGAGCTTTAAGTGATGACCATACAGAGATTAAATCAAGAAGCCTAGCCTCTTTAAAAAGAGCAAAACAAAAAGAAAATAGAAGTTTAAATCAAGAAGAAAACAAAGATAGTTTTACTCAAGTAAAAAGAGTGGTGAATCTACCAGAGGTAATAACAATCAAAGAGCTAGCAAACAGAATGGCTGAACAATCCAGCAGTATTATTAAACATCTACTTAGCATGGGCGTAACAGTAACAATAAATAATACAATAGATGCTGATACAGCAGAATATTTAGTTAAAGAATTTGGACACAGTCCTATAAGAGAGACAAAGGCTGAAGAAATAATTGAAAAAATTAAAGAGGTAAAGTCAGAAAATTTACAAAATCGACCTCCAATAGTAACAGTTATGGGACACGTTGATCATGGTAAAACCTCCGTTTTAGACGTGTTAAGAAAAGCCAATGTAGTTTCAGGAGAATTTGGAGGTATAACTCAACATATTGGAGCTTATCAGATTAATCACCAAAATAATAAAATTACATTTATTGATACTCCAGGACACGCAGCTTTTACTGAGATGCGAGCTAGAGGCTCTAAACTTACAGATATTGTAATTTTAGTTGTTGCAGCGGATGATGGTGTTAAACCACAAACTATTGAGTCCATAAAGCATGCAAAAGCGGCAAAAGTTCCAATAGTTGTTGCTATAAATAAATGTGATCTACCCGAGGCAGATCCACAAAAAATAAAAAATCAACTTTTGGAATATGAATTAATTGCTGAAGACTTGTCTGGCGATACTTTAATGGTGGAAATCTCAACAAAAACTAAAAATAATTTGGATAAGTTAGTTGAGTCTGTTTTATTACAAGCAGAATTACTAGATTTAAAAACAGATTTTGAAACAAATGCCAAAGGTATAGTTTTAGAATCAAAAATAGATATTGGGAGAGGCCCAGTTGCAAATATTGTTGTGACTGCAGGTACTCTTAGAAAGGGAGATTACTTTGTTAGTGGATTAAAATGGGGAAAAGTAAGAGCAATAATAAATGACCATGGCAAAAATATTGATATTGCTGAACCAGCTACACCAATTGAGATAATTGGTATTAACGGCGCAGCAAAATCTGGAGATGATTTTATTGTATTATCAAATGAAAAAGAGGCCAAATCTCTTTGTGAAGCAAGAGTTGCGGAGTCAAAAGATGACAAAATACCCCTTAATTTTGTCACGCAGGACTCTGCTTTTCAGAACTCAGTATCAGAGGAGTTAAATATAATTATTAAATCTGACGTTCATGGTTCATCTGAGGCAATCAAAACTGCCATAGATCAAATAAAACATGATGAAGTAAAACCAAAAATACTTCTATCAGATATAGGAATGGTTACCGAAACAGATGTAACTTTGGCGAAAGCATCAAATGCTGTAATAATTGCTTTCAATGTTAAACCAAGCAAAGAGGCAAAGAAAAGAGCTGAGCAAGAAAAAATTTCAATTTCTTCTTATAACATAATCTATGAAGTATTAGATTTTATAAAAGGAAAGATGGCAGGATTATTAACTCCAGATGTAAAAGAAACAATAATTGGAAGTGCAGAAATTCTTGAAATTTTCAAGGTTTCAAAAGTTGGTAAAGTAGCCGGATCAAAAGTAGTAGAGGGAGAAATAACCCAGAACTCTAGTGCAAGAGTTATTAGAGACGGAGCTATAATATTTAATGGAAAAATTGGATCTATATTTAGGGAAAAAGATCAAACTAAACAGGTAACGGCAGGTTTAGAATGTGGAATAACTCTAAAAGACTTTGCTGATTATCAAAAAAAAGACATTATAGAAGTTTATAATGCAACAATTATTGAAAGATCAATTTAAATGAAACACTTAGGAAAACCAATTACACAAAGACAACTAAGAGTTGGAGAAATGATAAAGCAGGCTTTGGGAACACTTTTTATAAGAGATGAGGCAAAAATACCTAATTTATCTACAAAAGAAATTACTGTCACCGAGGTTAGAATGTCACCAGATCTAAAAACAGCTAAAATATTTGTAATGCCACTGGGAGGAAAAAATACTGAGGAAATTATTGAAAAATTAAAAATATCATCATTTATGATTAGAAAAGTTTTATCAAAAAAAATTATAATGAAGTTTTTACCAAAACTTTTCTTTGTGAGGGACGATTCTTTTGATTACGCAGAAAAAATAGAAAATTTAATTAAACAAACAAATAAATAAAGGAAAAAATGAAAGAAAAAGTAAAAGAGCTTCAAATCCATGATAAGGATACTGGATCTTCCGAAGTTCAAATTGCTCAATTGACTGGAAAAATTGAGAGCCTATCTAAACACATAAAACAATTCAAAAAAGACAAACATTCTTCTGTTGGTCTTTTAAGGGCAGTAAACAGAAGAAAAAAATTATTAGACTATTTAAAGAAAAATAATATGGAGTCTTATAAATCAGTTTTAACAAAATTAAATTTAAGGAAGTAAATGTTTAAAGTAGTAAAAAAAGAAATAGAAGTTAGTGGAAAAAAATTAAGTTTAGAGACCGGGAAAATAGCAAGACAAGCAGATGGAGCAATTATAGCTCAATGTGGTGAAACAGTTATCTTAGCAACAGTTGTTGGTGCAAAGAAAGTAAATCCTGATATGGATTATTTTCCATTATCTGTTAATTACCAAGAAAAATATTATGCTGGTGGAAAAATCCCTGGTGGCTATTTTAAAAGAGAAGCAAGACCAACTGAGAGTGAAACATTAATATCAAGATTAATTGATAGACCAATTAGACCTTTGTTTCCTGATGCATTTAAAAATGAAGTACAATTGTTACCAACAGTAATTTCATATGATGCTGAAAATCAACCAGATATTTTAGCAATTAACGCTTCATCAGCAGCTCTAGCTATCTCGGGGATGCCATTTATGGGCCCTGTTGGAGCTTCTAGAGTTGGCTTTATTGAAGGAAAGTACGTCCTTAATCCATCTAAAAAAGAATTAGAAAAATCTAAGTTAGATCTTGTTGTAGCTGGAACTAAAGATGCAGTATTAATGGTCGAATCTGAAGCAAATGGATTGACGGAACAAGAAATGCTAGATGCTGTGAAGTTTGGACACGAAGGATTTGTCCCGGTAATAGAAATGATCGAGGAACTAGCAAAAGAGTGTAGAAAACCCGAATGGACAGTTGAGAAAAAGGATCTTTCAGAGGTAAAAAAGAAATTAGAAGATAAATTTACTGAAGATTTAAAGAAAGCATTCTCTACCATAGATAAACAAGATAGATCAAATCAAATTTCAGAAATTACTGAGAAGGCTAAAAAATTATATGAAGAAAATGAGGATTACTCAGATCTAGATGTAAACTCACAGCTTAAAAATTTAGAAAAATCAATAGTAAGAACTGATATTCTTAAAAACAAAAACCGTATTGATGGAAGAGGACTTTCAGATGTTAGGCCTATTATGTGTGAAGTTGGAGTTTTACCAAGAGCACATGGTTCAGCATTATTCACTAGAGGAGAAACTCAAGCAATTGTGGTTACCACTCTAGGTACATCTGATGATGAACAACGTTTAGAAAGCTTAGATGGACAACATAGAGAAAGATTTATGCTTCATTACAACTTTCCTCCTTTTTCAGTTGGTGAAACTGGAAGAATTGGAACTGGCAGAAGAGAAGTTGGTCACGGAAAATTAGCATGGAGAGCAATTAATTCGTCATTACCTTCAAAAGAATCGTTCCCATATACTTTTAGAATTGTATCGGAGATAACAGAATCTAATGGCTCTTCTTCAATGGCGTCTGTTTGTGGAGCATCTCTTGCACTTATGGATGCAGGTGTTCCTATAAAAGAGCCAGTTGCAGGTATTGCTATGGGTTTAATTAAAGAAGGTGACGATTTTAGTGTTCTATCTGATATTTTAGGTGACGAAGATCATTTAGGTGATATGGACTTTAAAGTTGCTGGAACTAAAGATGGTATTACATCATTACAAATGGATATCAAAATTACTGGTATCACATTTGAAATAATGGAACAGGCCTTAAATCAAGCTAAAGATGGAAGAATTCATATTCTTGGTGAAATGAATAAAGCTTTAAGTAAGTCTAGAGATGATGTTGGAAAACACACTCCAAAAATGGAACAAGTTACTGTTGATAAAAAAGATATCGCAGCTGTGATTGGAAAAGGTGGGGCAACAATCAGAGAGATTGTTGAAAAATCAGGTGCTAAAGTTGATGTCAATGATGAGGGTGTAGTAACAGTTGCTGCTCCTGATGAAGAGTCTCGAAATATTGCTATGCAAATGATTAAAGATATAACTGCTAAGGCTGAATTAAATAAAATTTATAACGGAAAAGTTATGAAAATTATGGAATTTGGTGCATTTGTTAACTTCTTAGGTAAACAGGATGGACTTGTTCACATTTCTGAGCTTGCAGATAAAAGAGTTGCTAAAGTAACGGATGTTGTCAAAGAAGGTGACGAAGTAAAAGTAAAAGTTATAGGATTTGATAGAGGAAAAGTTAAATTATCTATAAAGCAGGCTGCTATATAGATAAATGGCCAACCCATTTATTTTAATTGCTAGAATACGTGTTAAAGAGGGTAAGGTTGAAGAGTATCTCAAGATAGCAAAAGAAGCTGATGATGCTGTTAACGCATCAGAGCCAGATATGCTTATTCATACTTTTGATCAAGATCCAACTGATCCTTTAGAATTTACTTGGAGTGAAGTCTACCGAAATAGTGAAGCTATGCTGCATCATTTAAATAATGCCCCAGTCCAAGCTTATGTTGAAAAGCACAACAAAATTGCAGATAGATTCGAAATAGAGGTCTATGGAAATATTACGGAAGAGACTGTCAAGGCAATTAAAGATACAAATATCCCTTTCAAGCATTTTAAAACTACTAATGTTGGTTATACTAGAAAAATATAATTACTAACTCTCTGGGATGAAAAGCAAGCAAAGACCGTTGCTACAATATCTTTTTCCACCATCAGGTCCGTCATTGAATACATGACCATGGTGAGCACCACAATTTGCGCAACTATATTCAGTCCTTTTCATGCCAAAAGAATAATCAGTTTTTGTTACAAATACTCCAGGTAATGCCTCTGTAAAAGATGGCCAACCAGTTCCACTGTCAAATTTTTTAACAGACTCAAATAATTTTACGCCACAATTTGCACAATGATATGAGCCTTTTCTCTTTTCATAGTTTAATTCACTAGTTCCAGCACGTTCAGTACCTTCTTCAAACATTATTATTTTTTGTTCATTTGTAAGATCAGGATTAATTATATTGTATTCACTCTCATCTTTTTTTAATTTTTTTTTAAAACCCACAATGTTATTTGCTAATGATGTTAAAGGATAAAATAAAAAACCTAATATAGAAGCTCCAGCAATTTTCAAAAACTTTCTTTTCACAATAATTATTTGTCTGTTATTTATTTTTTTTTCCAAGTTTATTTATTAAAAATAAAGCCAAAGCAGTCAATAGGGCAAAAACTTCAAGTGCATGTCCAGAACCTTCAAGAATTAATTGAACAAAAATAAATATTATACAAACTACAAACCAAACTAAAATCAGCATAATAACAAACTATTAAGATATATTTTTAGGATCTGGCATACCTACTTTATTATAACCAGCATCAACATAGTGAATTTCACCTGTAACACCACCTGCCATATCACTCAGAAGATATAATGCTGAGTTCCCAACATCGATATTATCTACATTTCTCTTTAAAAATGAGTGGTCAGCATTCCATTTATATAAAAATTTAGCATCCCCAATAGCCGATGCTGCCAAAGTCTTAATCGGACCTGCACTTATTGCGTTAACTCTTATACCTTTAGCACCTAAATCTCTCGCTAAGTATTTAACACTAGACTCTAATGCTGCCTTACAAACTCCCATAACATTGTAATTAGGGATTGCTTTATTCGCCTCATAGCTCAGTGTAATCAAGCTTCCACCTTCTTTCATAACTTTTGAAGCTTCTTTTGCAACTTCAGTAAATGAAAAGCATGAAATCAGCATACTTCTTAGAAAATTTTCTCTTGTTGTATTTAGATATTCCCCTGAAAGTTCAGATTTATCAGAAAAAGCAATTGCGTGAACAACAAAATCAATTTCTCCCCATTGGGATTTAACATCCTCAAATAATTTTATTACATCCTCTTTTTTTTCAACATCACAGCTAAAAGTAACATTAGAATTTAGTTTTTCTGCAAGAGGAACTACTCTTTTTTTAAGAGCATCGCCTAAATAGGTAAAAGCTAATTCAGCACCTGCCTCTGCTAATTTCTGGGAAATACCCCATGCAATAGATCTTTCATTAGCAACACCCATTATCAGTCCTTTTTTACCCTTCATTAAAGACATAAGTTAGACTTTCTCAAATACTAGAGTTGCATTTGTTCCACCAAAACCAAAACTATTAGACATGACAGTATTTAATGTTGCTTCTGTTTCTGTTTTAGCGACTATTGGAAATTTTTTAGCATCTTCATCCATTTCACTTATGTTAGCTGACCCTGTAATGAAATTATTTTTCATCATAATTAAACAATATATTGCTTCATGCACTGATGCAGCTCCTAACGGATGACCTGATAAAGATTTAGTTGAGCTAATCTTTGGAATTTCATTTCCAAAAGCTTCTTTAACAGCATTCAATTCAGTAATATCTCCGACTGGTGTAGAGGTTCCATGAGTGTTTATATAATCAATTTTATTCTTAGAAGTTGCCATAGCCATTTGCATACATCTCACCGCTCCTTCGCCTGAAGGTGCTACCATATCATAACCATCCGAAGTTGCTCCATAACCAGTTAATTCTGCGTATATTTTAGCCCCTCTAGCTTTAGCATGCTCATATTCCTCAAGAACTAAAACTCCAGCGCCTCCAGCAATTACAAAACCATCTCTAGTTTTGTCATAAGCTCTTGATGCTTTCTCAGGTGTATCATTATATTTTGAAGATAATGCAGTCATTGCATCAAACATAGCTGTCATTGCCCAGTGTATTTCTTCACTACCACCTGCAAAAACTACATCTTGTTTCCCCATTTGGATAAGTTCCATAGAGTTTCCTATACAGTGTCCACTTGTTGCACAGGCTGAACTCATTGTGTAGTTTGTTCCCTTAATTTTAAATGGAACAGCAAGTGTTGCTGAGGCGGTACTTGCCATTGTTCTTGGAACTATAAATGGTCCCATTAGTTTTGGTGTCTTAGCTCTAGTTTTATCTGCAGCCAAAATAACATTTTCAATAGATGGTCCACCTGAACCCATAACAATTCCTGTTTTAAAATTACTTACTTCACTTTCTTCCAACCCAGAATCTTCAATTGCTTCTTTCATGGCAATATAATTGTAAGCTGATCCCGATCCCATAAATCTAATTGTTTTTCTATCTATGTGATCTTCCAGTTTTATATTAGGTTTTCCATGAATATGACTTTTTAGATTATGTTCTTTGTATTCTTCAGAAAAAGAAATTCCTGATTTTGTGTTTAATAAAGATTGATGAACTTCTTCTTGATTATTACCAAGACATGAAACAATTCCCAAACCTGTAATTACTACTCTTCGCATTATTTAAATAATCCTACTTTTAAACTGTCTGCAGAGTATATTTTCTTATCATCTGCAAGAAGAATACCATTTGCTAGTCCAACAGTTGTTTCTCCTTTAATTAATATTCTTTTCATATCAATAATATATGTCGCCATTTTGACGTTTTTTAAAACTTCCCCTGTAAACTTTACTGTGCTCACTCCTAAAGCTCTTCCTCTTCCAGGATTTCCAAGCCAACCCAAGTAAAATCCTACCAGTTGCCACATTGCATCCAAACCCAAACATCCTGGCATTACTGGATCTTCTTTAAAGTGACAATCAAAAAACCACAGATCATCTTTTATATCAAGTTCAGCCTTCATCAACCCTTTGTCAAAAGCTCCATTTTTTTCACTAATTTCAGTAATTCTATCAAACATTAGCATTGGTGGAGAAGGCAATTTTGCATTTCCAGGGCCAAAAAGTTCACCATTTGCACAGCTTATTAATTCATCATAATTAAAGGAACTTTTTTTCATAATTTTTTTAATCTTATTACTTGATTTACAAACATTATAATATAGATATTCTTTAGAATAATTATAATTAGTAATGGCTTACGCTGAGCAATATATAGACAAATTAAGAAAATCAGGTCTAAGACCAACAAAACAAAGAATTAAAATTTGTGAAGTGTTGTTTGATACTGAAAAGACTTTTCACTTTACAATAAAAGAACTGGTTAAAATCATTGAAAATCAAGCAAATATTAAGGTTTCTTTAGCAACTGTTTACAATACTGTTCACGCATTTATAAAGAAGGGTTATTTAAAAGAAATCCCACTTAATGCTTCACAAAGTTATTACGATACAAATGTAACTCATCATCACCATTTCTTTGACGAGGAAGAAAATAAATTGATTGATATTCATCAAGATGACGTTGATGAAATAAATATAAAAAGAACTATCCCCGGAAAAAAAATAAGATCGGTAGAAGTTATCGCTAAAATTGTGAGTGATAATCAATCTCAAATATAATTCAATAATATCAATAGTTTAAATAATATATTATATTTATTCTAAACTGTTGACATATTATAATTCCCATATATATAAGCCTCTTTAGAATCATTATTAATAGTAGGAGTAAATATGTCATTAAAAGGTAGTAAAACAGAGGAAAATTTAAAAGAAGCATTTTCTGGTGAAAGTCAAGCAAACAGAAGATATCTTTATTTTGCTCAAAAAGCCGATGTTGAAGGTTTTAACGATGTAGCAGCTGTATTTAGATCAACTGCAGAAGGTGAAACTGGACATGCTCATGGTCACTTAGAATATTTAGAAGAAGTTGGTGACCCAGCAACTGGTAAGCCAATTGGTGAAACAAAAGCTAATCTAGAATCTGCAATTCAAGGTGAAACGCATGAGTACACAGATATGTACCCTGGAATGGCTAAAACGGCTAGAGATGAAGGTTTTGATGAAATAGCTGACTGGTTTGAGACTTTAGCAAAAGCTGAAAAATCACACGCAGGTAAATTTCAAAAGACTTTAGAAAGCATCGCTTAAATAAAATTTGTGGACGACCCCCTCTCGTCCACAAAAAACACATCTATAAAAAATCTATGAGTAAAGAAGGCGGCACACAAGCACCTACAAGACACCCATTAAAATTTAGGGATCCAGATTTTATAAATCCTGAGAAAATTGATCAGGAGATGAGAAGAGTATTTGATATCTGCCATGGGTGTAGAAGATGTTTTAATTTGTGTGACAGTTTTCCAAAATTATTTGATTACATCGACGAAACTGAAGGAGGCGAGGTATCAGATCTTTCAAGTGACAAATTTAAACCTGTTGTAGATTCTTGCACTTTATGTGACATGTGTTTTATGACTAAGTGTCCTTATGTACCGCCACATGAATTTGATTTAGATTTTCCTCATTTAATGTTGAGATATAGAACAGCCCAAAGAAAAAATGGTGATATTTCGAAAACTGCCAACCAATTAACCCAAATTGATAGAAATTCTAAAATAGGAATATTTTTTAGCTTTTTTATTAATTGGATTACAAATGTTAAAAATAAATTTGCTAGAAAAGTTCTAGAATTTTTTACTGGAATAGACAAAAGAGTTATTTTACCAAAATATAATAAAGAAACATTTGCAAATTATTTTCAAAAATTTAAAAAAAATATTTTACCAAAACACAAAGAGAGAAAAGTTGTAATTTACTCCACATGTTTTGTTAATTTTAATAAGAAAAAAACTGGAGAAGCAGCTTTAAAAGTACTTCATCATAACAATGTAGAAGTAGAGCACTCTTATGCAGGTTGTTGTGGTATGCCTTATCTGGAACAAGCGGATCTAGATCAAGTTACAAAGCAAGCAGAGTTAGTCTCCAGAGAATTAATCAAATATGTCGAAAAAGATTATAAAGTAGTAACCTTAACGGCAAGTTGTGGGCTTATGTTAAAGTTTGAATGGCCTTTGTTAATGCCAAATGATGGAATAATTAAAAAACTTTCACAAAATACACTCGATATTGATGAATATGTAATGGATATTGCCAACAAAGAAGGGTTGGTTGATGGTTTGAAAGAAATTGATGGAGGAGTAACAGTACATAATGCTTGTCATGCTAGAGCACAAAATATGGGCAATAAGGCAAGAGATATGCTTAAATTAATTCCAAATATTAAATTAGATGTTGTTGAAAGATGTGCAGGTCATGGAGGAACCTTTGGTATTATGAAAGAAACTCATGATATTGCAAATAAGGTGGGCAAAACTACCGCAAGTACTTTTAAAAGAAAAAATAATAAATATATGGCTTCTGACTGTCCATTGGCTGGTAAACATATTAAGCAGTTAGCTGATGATACAAACATCGTAAGTGATGAAGCTGTGCATCCAATTGAGATAGTCTCAAAAAGTTATGGATTATAGAATGTCAAAAGAACAAAAAATTATTACAAAAGAGGATCTACTTCCTTTAGATGCATACACAAAGGTTAGAAGACAAATGAGAAAAGAATTAGTTGAGTTTAAAAAGAATAGAAGAATACTTTTAGGGCCTTATGCAACATTTTATTTTGAATGTTATGAAACAATGATAGCTCAGGTACAAGAAATGCTTTATATTGAAAAGGGTGGAGATGAACAAGTTGCAGATGAACTTGCTGCGTACAATCCTTTAATCCCTAATGGAAAAGAATTAGTTGCCACTTTAATGTTTGAGATAGACAATCCTATAATTAGAGCTGAATTTCTTGGAAAGTTGGGTGGAGTGGAAAATAATATATTTATTAAAGTTGGAGATGAAAAAATTTATGCAGTCCCAGAAATGGATGTTGATAGAACCTCAGATGATGGAAAAGCATCTTCAGTTCAGTTTATACATTTTAAATTTTCTGATGATCAAGTAAATAAGTTTAAAGACCAAAGTAATTTAATTGAAGTAGGTATTGATCATAAGGAGTATTCACATACGACTAAATTTTCTGAGGAAAATATCAAAGCTCTTTCTGCAGACTTTAATTAACGATACCCCACATATTATCATCTCTAATAATCCAACCTGAATAATCGCCTGTCCTAATATTACACCATTTTTCTTCGCATTTAATAACTTTTAAAAGACGACCCTCATCCAATTTAGCTAATGGTTTTGAGTATTTTGTTGGGTTTTTAAATAGAATTTTTTCAGATTTGGTGATTATTGAGCGAGAATTCCTCAATTGTGAAATATGGATCCAACCACTATTTTTTTTATGGTCGATAACTCTTCTGAAATTTTCTTTTTTATCGATTACTTTCAGGGGTAACTCAATCTTTCTGTATACATATTTAATTGGATAATCAAAGCTTGGACCGTATCTAACATTTACTTTTTTATTTTTTAACATAAGAAAATAATTATTTTCTTGAGCAATCGATGAAAATGGTAAAAGAAAAATAAATGAAAGTATTAAATATTTTTGCATATACATCCTTTTCTTTTTCTAAATAATACTTTCCTAAATTTAAGATTTAATAAATCTATTATTAAAATATGAGAATTTAAATTTTTACCAACATTTAAAATTGTCTTCAAAACCTCATTAGCTTCTAGGCTGCCTGTAATAACTGCTGTTGACCCCAATATACCATCTGTTTCACAATCCAAAACTCCTTCTGCTGGTTCCCCTTGATAGAAACATTTCAAACAGGGACTTTTCTTTAAATTAAAATCAAATGTAAATATATGTCCTTCAAATTTACTTATAGCTCCAATAATAAGTTTTTTTTTATATTTTAACGAAAATTTATTTAAAAGAAATTTTGCTTTAAAATTATCTGTACCGTCAACAATAACATCATACTGTTTAAGAATTTTTGCTAAATTTTTATCTTCTGCTTTAACTCTATATGTTTTTACTTTTACCTTTTTATTAATTTTATTAATTTTTTTTTTTAAAATATTAACTTTATATTTTCCAACATTATCAGAAGTGAACATAACTTGTCGATGTAGATTTGATATACTCACTTTATCATGGTCCATCATGCCAATTTCACCAATACCTGCTCGACAAAGTAAATCAATAACAGGTGTCCCTAAGCCACCACACCCAACAACCAAAACTTTTGCATTTTGAAATTTCTTTTGACCTAAAACTCCAACTTTCTTTAAAATAATCTGTCTTGAATATCGCTCTAGGTCCTTGTTACTAAACATTTACTATTTACCAGTAGATCCAAATCCTCCAGACCCTCTGATTGTCTCTGGTAATTCATTTGTTTCTTCAATTTCTACTTTTAAAATAGGCATTAAAACCATTTGAGCAACTCTATCTTCATCATTGACAGTAAATTCGTCTTTACCATGGTTAAATAAAATAATTTTTAGCTCTCCTCTATAATCACTATCAATTGTACCTGGTGTATTTAGTACGCTAATACTTGATTTTGCGGCAAGACCAGATCTTGGTCTAATTTGAACTTCTGTATCTTCAGGAATTGCAATTGCAATACCTGTTGGTATCAACATCGACTCATTTGATTTGATTGTTATAGGTTTATCTATACATGCCATCAGATCCATACCCGAAGATCCACTAGTTTTATAACTTGGAAGTTTTGCTTTTTGGTTAAGTCTCTTAAATAAAACCTTCACCATTACTTAATTAAGCTCAGAGATAACTCTATCTACTATCTCAGATGCTATTAAAGATTTGTTTTTCTTTAATAACTTTTCACTTTTTTTATTTTTATAAAATATAGAAACTTCATTATCATCTGAGTCAAAACCTATTGTTTTATCAGAAATATCATTTGCAATAATCCAATCACAGTTTTTTTGGTCTAATTTTCTCTTTGAATTTATCTCAAGATTTTGTGATTCTGCTGCAAATCCAATTGCAATTTTTGGTCTAAGAGAATTATGATTTGATATGTTTGATAAAATGTCAATATTTTTTTCTAACTTAAGATCCAAATGTTCACTTTTCTTAATTTTTTCACTTTTAATCTCTTTAACTTTAAAATCAGCTACTGCTGCATTAAAAATAGCAACATCAGTAGGTAGATTGCTGAGAGTTTCCCTAAACATTTCTTCTGCAGTTTTAACTGAAATAAATTTAACGCCCTCAACTGGGTCTAAATTTGTTTCTCCAGAAATAAGTGTTGTTTCAAAACCATTATCTCTTAATGATTTGGCTATTTCATAACCTTGTTTTCCACTTGATTTATTAGTTATAAATCTTACTGGATCTATAAACTCTTGAGTAGGTCCAGCTGTAACTAATGCCTTATATTTTTTATTTTTTTCAATATTCTTAAAATAATTTTCTATAGTATCTAATATATATGAAGGTTCTGACATTTTGCCTTTTCCATACTCTCCACAAGCCATATCCCCAATTTCTGGGCCAATTATCCTATAACCATAACTTTTTAATTTTGACAAATTATCTTTAGTTGATTTGTGTTCCCACATTCTTACATTCATAGCTGGGACCAAAAACACTTGTTTATCAGATGCTAAAACGACAGTGCTAGCTAGGTCGTCAGTTAAACCATAACTTAATTTTGAGATTGTATTTGCTGTTGCAGGCACAATTAAAATTAAATCTGCCCATCTAGAAAGTGAAATATGATCCATTTCAGCCTCATTTTCTGCACTGAATATATCTTCATATACTTTTTCTTGCGAAAGTGATGAAATAGATAGAGGTGTTATAAAGTTTTTACCACTTTTTGTAAGTATTGTTTTAATACTTACATCTCTTTTTTTTAAACCTCTTATTACTTCTAAGCTTTTGTAAGCAGATATTCCGCCACATATAATTAGAAGTATTTTTTTATTTTTCATGAGGAGAATTAAAATACCAATAGGGTTAAAATTACAAGAGATAATAAGCCAATAATAGATTGGTTTCTAAATGACTTCATTTCTTCTTTTTTAGTATTTAATTCATTATAAGAATTCGAATTTTGTGGTATTTGACCACTTGCAAGGTAATTAAGGGCCTGGTTTGCTTTATCCATTACTTCAGGTAAATTTGGAAGACGTTTTAATACTTCAACAGAGTCTTTTAATGTTTCATTAATTGAATTTATAGGATCTTTTGTTTCTTTTAGCCATTTTTCTAGAACAGGTTTGGATGTTTCCCATATGTTTGTTTCAGGGTTTAATCTTCTTGCAACTCCTTCAACTACTACCATTGTTTTTTGTAACATAAGTAACTGAGGTTGCGTTTGCATATTAAATTTTTCGGTAACGTCAAATAGTTGTTTTAAAAGCTTACCTCCTGAAATATTTTTTATAGAGTGACCAAAAATAGGTTCACCAATTGATCTTAATGCTTGAGCAAGATCATTGACAGGCACATTATTAGGGACTAGTCCTGCTGCAAGATGTACCTCTGCAACTTTTTTATAATCTCTTTGTATAAAACCAAATAAAATTTCGGCTAAAAATCTTTTACTGACATTATCTAGCCTTCCCATGATACCAAAATCTATAGGAACAATTTGACCACTTTCATTTACAAAAATATTTCCTTGATGCATATCTGCGTGAAAAAAGCCATCTCTTACTGCATGCCTTAAGAAATGTTGAATAATATCAGTAGCAATTTTTTTTGTATCAATAGATCTTTTCTCTAGCTCTTCCGTCTCTCTAATTGATACACCGTCAATCCAATCAAGCGTCATTATATTTTCACTTGTATAATCCCAATAGATTTTAGGAACTTCAAAACCCGCATCATTTTTGGTATTTTCTGCATATTCGTTAGCTGCAGCGGCTTCAAATCTTAAATCCATCTCAAGACTGGTAATTTCTTTCAATAAAAAAACTACTTCAACTAGTTTTAATCGTTTAGTTTTCTTGATTAATGACTCAATGATATAGGCAAAAAGCATCAAAGCATCCACTTCTTCGTTAAAAATTTTTTTTATATCTGGTCTTAATATTTTTATTGCTACATTTTTAATAACTCCATTATCGTTAATTTGAGCTTTATGTACTTGGGCAATTGAAGCAGCCGCAACTGGCTCACTTATATTAATTATTGAATTATATAGTTCATCACCTAAATCTTTTTTAATCATTTCTTTAGCTTTGGATTGTGAAAAAGGTGGAAGTTTATCTTGTAAATTTTCTAGTTCCCTAGACAATTTATCTCCTATTATATCAGGCCTAGTGGCTAAAAATTGGCCGAGTTTAATAAATGTTGTACCCATAGATGCTAATGAATTAGATAATTTTTCGCCTTCACTTAAATTATCAAATGACTCATCTTTTTTAGTAAAGGAAACGGAAAGTAATTTAAAAATTACACTTATTAATAAAGGTGGTTTATTAAATTTTGATAAAATACTTAAAACATCAGATTTAGCGAGTTTTCTACCGAGTTTAAATAATGTAATTAATCTTTTGAACATTATATTTTCCAACCAGAATGAATAGCTACTATCCCGCCAGATAAATTTCTATATGAACAATTTTTAAAATTATTTCCTTTCATTAAATCTATCAATTCTTCCTGATTAACAAATTCTTCTATACTTTTAGTCAAATATTCATAAGGGTCTTTATCTCCAACAACTGCTTTTCCTATGTGAGGAATTAATTTCGAGTAATTTTTGTATAAAAAATCTAAATTAGAATTTTGAATTTTTGAAAATTCTAAACACATATATCTTCCACCTGGTTTAAGAACTCTGTAGGCTTCTGATAAAGATTTATCTAAATTTTTTGTATTTCGTAAACCAAAACTAATTGTATAAAAATCAAAAGTGTCATTTTTGAATGGTAATTTTTCTGCCTCTGCAACAACCCATTTTATATTTTTATACTTACATAGTCTTTTTTTACCTTTTTCAATCATTTTCTCGTTCGAGTCTGAAGAGGTAATTTCTCCATTCTTATTTGTATAATCCAAAAATAATTTTCCTAAATCACCAGTGCCACAAGCAACATCTAAATATTTTTTGTCTTTGGTTGGCTTCATCCAATTCATAAGGTTTTTTTTCCAAAGTCTGTGAATTCCAAATGACATAAAATCATTCATCAAATCATATTTATCGTAGACTTTATTAAATACTCCCTCGACGAGTCCTGCTTTATTTTGAAGATTTTGTTGCATATAAATTATATTAAAAACCTAATATAGTATGAAATGCCTGAATTACCAGAAGTAGAAATTGTCAAACAATCTTTGAATAAGAGTATTACAGGAAAGATTATTAGAGACATATTAATAAAAAATAGAAATTTAAGGTTTAAGATCCCAAAAAATTTTGAAAAAAATATAATAAAAAAAAAAATTATTAAAGTAGATAGGTTTTCAAAACATTTAATACTCAAATTTGAGGATAGTTCTAATTTAATGATACACCTTGGAATGTCGGGAACTATTCATTTAATTAGTAAATCTAGTAAAAAAAATTCCATAACAAACACTAGTTTTTATCATTCTCCTTTGTTACCAAAAAAGCATAACCATGTAGAAATCAAAATTGATAACTTTAAACTAATTTATAATGATCCAAGAAGATTTGGATATTTTTCCTATTTTAAAAATGACGAACAAATAAATAATAATTTTAAAAAATATGGACCAGAACCTTTTGATCCTCTATTTGATAAGAAATATATTTTCAATTATTTTAAAAATAAAAAAAAGGATATTAAGAATTTTTTAATTGATCAAAATTTTGTTTCAGGAATTGGTAACATTTATGCAAGTGAAATATTGTTTTTATGTAAGATTTTACCATCTAGGGGGGTAAACTCACTTAGTTTAAGTGAGTGTCAAAAAATCTCTCATTTTTCAAAAGTAGTTTTAAGAAAAGCAATTGAAAAAGGAGGATCAAGTATCAGAGACTTTATTAATATAAGTGGAGACCAAGGTTCTTTTCAAAAAAATTTTAATGTTTATCAAAGAGAAAATAAAAAATGTTTAAAATATAATTGCAAAGGAACAATACATAAAAAATTTATTTCAAATAGGTCTAGTTTTTTTTGTAATTTATGTCAAAAATAAGCAATTATTGTATTGACCCAATCATTATCTGAAGATATACACTCACGCTTATGGCGAACACAAAATCAGCAATTAAGCGTACAAGAAAAATTAAAAGGCAAACAGCTGTTAACAGATCTAGAAAGAGTCGTTATAGAACTGCATTGAAAAAAATGAACACTATAATTGAAAAAAAAGATAAAAAAGAAGCTTTAGCATTTCTTCCAAAGCTAAATTCTGAATTAATGTCAATTGCAAAAACAGGAATCATTAAAAGACAAAACGCCTCAAGAAATGTATCGAGAATTACAAAAAAAATTAATTCTTTGTAACAACCTCCAATAAGTAAAAATTTTTTCGTATACAACTTAAGCGTACAATTTATTAATAATTTACTACATCTGAAAGTTTAATTTCAAAAATCACTAGATATAGATTTAGTAAAATTTTAAATTTAAAATTTCGTACCCGACTAGGTTGCAAATATTATTTTATAAAAATTCAATCAGAAATTTATTCAATCATAAATTTTATTTATTTTTGTTTTTACAAATAAACTTATTGCATTAAATATTTATAAGTCTTAAGTGGAAATTCCTCATGAAGAATAATTTACAAAACAATAAAGCACTCGAAAAGAAAATTGATTGGCATAATATCAAAAAAGAATTACGAGAAAAGTTTGGAAATGATATTTTTGAGAGTTGGATAAAAAAAATTGAATTAGTTGAAGAATTTCACAATTACATATTATTTTCAGTTTCAACAAGATTTATAAGAGATTGGATAGTGTCAAGATATCTAGACCAAATACTGCAGACAATTAAAGAATACAAAAAAGACTTAGTAAGGATTGAATTCTCAATAAAAAACAATAAAGAAAATGAAATTGGTGAGACAAATTTATCATCTCAAAATTCTATTGAAACGAATAATGATAAAGTATCGTTTATAAAAGACTCTTATCTTCAATATAATAGAATAGATCCAAATAAAAACTTCGAAAATTTTATAACTGGAGGAAGTAACAAATTAGCATTTGAAGCATCAAAAAAAGTTTCCAATGATATAGCTCACTACAATCCTTTATATTTATATGGTGGTGTAGGAATGGGTAAAACACACTTACTAAACGCTATTGGTCTAGAATTGAAAGAAAAGAATAAAGTTATGTTTATATCAGCAGAAAGATTTATGTACCAATTTGTAAAGTCCATAAAATCAAATGAAATGGTAAAGTTTAAAGAGTACTTTAGAAATACTGATATTTTATTAATTGATGATATTCAGTTCATGAATGGCAAAGAAGCAATGCAAGAAGAATTCTTTCATACCTTTAACGCATTATTAGATAAAAATTCGCAAATAATAATTTCAGCAGATAGACCACCTAACAAACTAACTAGGATTCAGGAGAGAATAAAATCTAGATTTTCAGGAGGTTTAGTTGTGGATATTCAAAACCCTGATTACGAGCTTAGATATAAAATTTTAAAATCTAAAACTGAAGAATTAAAATTATCTTATTCAAATCAAGTAGTTATTTCTGAGGAAATTCAAAAGTTTTTAAGCATAGAAATTAAAACCAGTATTAGAGAATTAGTTGGCGCACTAAATAGGATTGTGTCTTTTACTAGGATTTATAATAAAGTTCCAAGCTTATCGGAAGTTAAAATTGTTTTAAAAGATTTACTTAACCTCACTGAAAATAAGGTAGATATTGATACAATCCAAACAATAGTCTGTAAATTTTATAAAATTAGCAAAAATGAAATGCTTTCTCCAAGAAGATCAAGATATCTTGTTAGACCTAGGCAGACTGCAATTTATCTCGCTAAAATGTTAACATCCAAATCTTTACCTGAAATAGGTAGATCCTTTTCCAATAGAGATCATACAACCGTAATACATTCCGTTAAAACCATAGAGAGATTAAGGAAAGAGGATAGCGAATTAAATATCAATATTGATAGTTTAAAAAATAAGATTTTGTATAATAAAGAAAATGAAGTTTAGCTTAAATCAACAAGATCTTCAAAAATCTTTAAATTATTGTCAAGGTGTAATTGAAAAAAGAAGTACATTACCAATACTTTCAAATGTATTATTGGACGTAAGTAATGGAAAACTAACAATTACAGCTACCGATCTTGATTTGATTTTTATTCATCAAATTCCAAACGTCGAAATTATTGAGGAGGGTAAAACTACTTCATCTTCATCAATAATGTATGATATCGTTAGAAAGTTTTCATCTGGGAGTAAAATTAACTTTTCTAATCCTAGTGAAAATAAATTGCACTTAGAGTCTGATAAATCCATTTTCAATTTAAATTGTATAAGTGCTTCAGAATTTCCATTAACAGATGAAAATTTTAATGAAAATGAGTTTTCGATTAAATCAAAAGAGCTACTAAAACTTTTAAATAAATGTAAATTTTCAGTATCTAACGATGAAACAAGGCATTATTTAAGTGGAATTTTTTTACATCAGACAGAAGTTGAAGATAAAAATTTCTTAACAGCTGCAGCTACTGACAGTCATAGAATGTCTATTTCTAAGATTAGATTACAAAATAAAGTTCAATTTGATCAGATAATTTTACCAAAAAAGACTATTTTTCAACTTTGTTCATTACTAGAGGACTATGAGGGCGAAGTTAAAATATCAAATATAAAATCAAAAATTAAATTTCAAATTAACAATAGTATATTGATATCCAAGCTTATTGATGGAAAATTTCCAAATTACGTACAGGTAATACCAAAAGAAAACCAAAAAAAATTAGAAGTAGATTTAAAATCATTTTTGAATTCAGTAGATAGAGTTGCTTCAGTTTCTTTAGATAAAAAAGATGGTGTAAAATTTAATCTATCAAAAGATAATCTTGATCTTTCAGTTAACAATACAAATAGTGGTGATGGTAAAGAAAGTTTAAGTGTTAAGTTTGATCATGAGCTTGATATAAGCTTTAATTCTAGATATTTAATTGATGTTGCTTCTCAACTGGATGGAGATCATATAGAGATTTATCTAAAGGATACAGGCTCGCCAGCGTTAATAAGAGATCCAGCTGATTATGATAGTATTTATGTTGTAATGCCCATGAAGGGTTAATTCATAGAATTCAATTCATTATAGATTCTATCTTCTATGTAACTTGTAAATTCTGCTGATCTCATTCCGGGTTTTATACCTGGAAGAATTGATATCGTTATTGTTTTATTAGTGATCAGGCTACCATTTTTTGGCCAAACATTTCCAGAATTTATGGCCACAGGTTGGCAATTTATTTTTAATTCATCATAAATTCTTCCAACCCCTTTTTTGAAAGGGACCTTTTCACCTGGTAAAACTCTTGTTCCTTGTGGAAATATAACTAAAGGTCTTTCAGAAATTTTTGCAGAATTCTTTATTTTATCAATTAGACCTAAATTATCCTTACTAATTTTATTTCTATTAATTGAAACTGACCCTATCTTTTTTAAATACCAACCAAAAATAGGTATTTTGATTAACTCATGCTTTAAAATAAATATTGGTGAATTGAAAATTGTTTGTAAATAAAAAGTCTCAAACATCGATTGATGAGAGCAAGCAATAAAAAATTTTTCGTTTTTAATTATATTATCTTTCCCTTTCACAATAATTTTTGTTTGTAAAAAAATTTGAAGGCATAGTGCAGCCCATTTTCCCATCATTTTTCCACCAAACAAAACTATTTTAGTAGGCATTATAAGCGATGGAAGGAATACTATTGAAATTATAGATATACCTAGAAAGAAAAAAAATAAAAATAGCAGTTTTCTTATCATCTTTGTCAAAAACTAAATTATATCTTTTAGTTTTTGTCTTTTTTTAATTATATTTATTTTTGACCCTTTAATTAATATTTCAGCAGGTTTAGGTCTAATATTATAATTTGAAGATAATGATGAACCATATGCTCCTACATCACAAATAATAATATAATCTTTCTCATTTAATTTTTGAAATTTATTTGTCGTCAAGAATTTATCTGTAGTTTCACAAATCGGGCCAACAAAATCATAGCTTTTTTTAATAATTTTATTAGTTCTTTTTAATGGAATAATTTTATGCTTTGCACCATACAATGCAGGTCTCATAAAATCATTCATTGCGGCATCTACAATGATAAAATCTTTTTTAGGATTTTCTTTTATATAGATAATTTTAGAAATTAATATAGCTGTATCGCCTATAATAGATCTACCAGGTTCAAATATAATTTTTGTTTTATGTTTTTTCAAAAATTTTTTTATTATTTGATTATATTTTTTATAATTAAATTTTTTATTGTCCTTGTTATAATCAATACCCATTCCACCACCAAGATCTATGTATTCAAAATTAAAGTCTATTTTTCTTATTAATTTATCTAATACGTTAATCATTTTTTGGTAGGGCCTATGATCTAGAATTTGACTTCCAATATGAACACTTAAACATTTTAAATTTAAAAATTTTGAACCTTTAATATATTTTAAAACCTCAATTAATGTTTTTTCATTAATACCAAATTTATTTTCTTTTTTACCAGTCGAAATTTGTTTAAGCGTTTTTGCATCTGTATTTGGATTTAATCTAATTCCTATATCTACTTTTTTATTTTTCGATTTTACTATATTTTCAATTTCTAATATTTCGCTTTTCGACTCAGTATTAATCAACAAAATATTTTTATCTATTGCATATGTTAATTCTGACCTGGTTTTACCTACTCCAGAAAAAACAATTTTTTTTGGTTTAATTCCAGCTTTAAGAGCAATCATTAATTCACCTTTAGAGACAACATCGGCTCCCAATCCTTTTCGTTTTATTAATTTAAGTATTTCTAAATTACTGTTTGACTTTGTTGAAAAACATATAATTGGAGAAAATGATCTAAAACTATTTTTAAGGTTATTTATATTGTCATTTATTTTTTTCTCAGAGTAGCAAAAAATTGGTGTTTCAAATTTGTTAATTACCTTTGTGAGTTTAGATTTTTCAACTGTAAAAATATTATTGACATATTTCATCTTTTTTTGGCCTTTAAAACACGTTATTTATATTATTATAACTCATAACATTGTTATTTAATGAAGCCTCATATTTCGGTTCATTTTTTCTTCCACACGAAGTTAATAAAATTATGCACATAGTAATTAGAATTACTTTTTTAATCATAGTTATCTCTTTTTGTAACTTATTATCATCTTCTTAATGTTGTCGAAAGAAGTTCCTCCATAAGAAACTTTCGAATTAACAGATTTTTTTAATTCAAATACTTTTAGAACATCAGATGTTAAACCTTTTTCAATTTTATTTATCTCTTGTATTGTAAGTTCTGACAATTTTTTTTTATTTTTTTCAGCAAGATTTATAATTTTAGCTGTTTGTAAATAGGCCTTTCTAAATGGATAATTTAATTCTCTGACCATATAATCTGCTAAATCAGTCGCTGTAATGAAGCCACTTTCAGCAAGTTCAATCATTCTTTTTTTATCAGGCGAAAAATTTTTAAGAACATCGTTTAATATAATCAAAGAATTTTTTAATTGATCAAAAGACTTAAAAACAATTTCTTTATCATCTTGCAAATCTTTAAAATAAGATAGAGGCAAACCTTTCAATGTTGTAAGCATAGAAAAAAGATTTCCAAACATAAAGCCTGTTTTGCCTCTTAAATATTCTAGAGGATCAGGATTTTTTTTCTGAGGCATAATAGATGACCCTGTTACAATCTTATCGTTTAAATTTATAAGTTTAAAAGCATCTGAATTCCAGATTATAAATTCCTCTGCAATTCTAGAAATATGAACAGCACATGCAGAACAAGAATAAAGAAAATCAATAACAAAATCTCTATCAGAGACTGTGTCAATTGAGTTTTTAGTTGGTCTTTGAAAACCTAATTTTTTTGAAGTATAAAATCTGTCAATTTTAAAAGAAGTACCTGTTAATGCAGCTACACCAAGAGGATTTTCATTAAGACCTTCTAAATTATTTTTAAATCTGTTTTTATCTCTGTTAAACATTTCTAAGTAGGCCATTAAGTAATGAGCAAAAGAAACTGGTTGAGCATTTTTTAGGTGAGTGAAACCAGGCATAATTGTCTCAACATTTTTTTCTGCTTTTTTTAAAATATTTTTAATTGTTACGTCAATATTTTTTACAATTTCTTTGTTAGCTTTTCTTAACCAAATTTTAAAATCTGTGACTACTTGGTCATTTCTTGATCTTGCAGTATGAATATATCCAGCATCTTCTCCAATTAACTCGAAGAGTCTGTTTTCTATATTCATATGAATATCCTCAAGTTTATCATCAAAAATAAATTTCTTTTTTATAATTTCGTTTTTAATTCTATTCAAACCCCATACTATTTTATTTTTAATTTTAAAATTTATAATTTTTTGTCTAAACAGCATCTCAACATGTACAATTGAAGCTTCAATATCTTCTCTGAATAATCTTTTATCGATTTCTATTGATCCACCAACCTTTTTAAAAAGGTTTGTTTTTTCCTTTTTAATTCTAGTATTCCAAATTGGCTGATTGTTTTTATTTTTACCCATGATATTTAATTGTCCTAAATTTTATGAAAATCATTTTTTTTAATTATCTTATAATAATAATTTACTTAATATCATCAAGCGTCTCATATTCAATAGAGCGTCCAGAAATTAAGAATCTTATAGTGCATAAAGACAAGAAAAAAATTGAAAATATAGAATTTATTAAATTTGATGGCCAAAAAGTAAGTTTAAATAATTATAAATCAAATCCCTTGATAATAAATTTCTGGGCTACTTGGTGTGCTCCTTGCAAAAAAGAAATGCCGTCTTTGGATAAACTTAAAACCTTAAAAGAATTCAAAAATATAAATATAATTCCAATAAATATTGGTGGCGAAAGTTATAAAAAATCTAAACAGTTTTTTGATGAAATCAAAATTAAGAATTTAGATATATTTACAGGATCTGGACCAGAATTTTCGCAGCTTTTTAAACTACGAGGATTACCCACAACAATTCTAATAGACAGAAATGGTTTTGAGGTTGGAAGAATTGTTGGTTACATTGACTTTAATGATCAATCTTTACTTGATTGGTTACCAAAAAATTTATGAAATTTTCATTAAATACAACAATAATAAAACCAGAGAATAACGAGGAAGTTAAAAGTGCTATAATTTTACTTCATGGATATGGAGGTGACGGTAAAGATATAAGCATGTTAACTTTAAACTGGAAAAGATTTTTAAAAAATACAGTTTTTTTATGTCCTGATGCACATGAAGTATGCAGTATAAATCCTTCAGGGTTTCAATGGTTTGATTTAAATAATGAAGATCCAGACTATACTCTTAAAGAGTCAAAAAAAGCAGAAAATATTCTAAACAGTTATATTTTAGAAGTAAGTAATTATTTTAATTTAGAATATTCACAAATTTGTGTTTCTGGTTTCAGCCAAGGGTGCATGATGTCATTAAATGTTGGTCTAACATCAGAAAAAGAATTTAGTTGTATTGTTGGGTTTTCTGGAAGAATTATAAATATGAAAGACCTTTCTCCAAGAATTAAAAATAAAACTAATATTTTAATGATACATGGTGAAAACGATCCAATCGTCCCTCCAAACAATTTACTTGAAGCTAAAGATTTTTTTATCAGAAAAAAAATTAAAATTGAAACTTTAATGATTAAAAACTGTGATCATCATATACCAATGGAAGCATCAAGTGCGGCATTAAACTTTATTAAAAAAAAATTTATTGGTTAATAAATATTTAACATGAAATTAGATGTGTTGATAAAAAATATATTTAATGTATGTTTTAAGTATGATTGAACTGTCTGATCAAAATATTTCATTAGAGAAATGCCCTGCATTAGTTCTAAATGCAGATTATAGGCCTTTAAGTTATTATCCACTTTCATTGTGGAGTTGGCAGGATTCAATTAAATCTGTATTCTTAGATAGGGTTTCAATTGTTAGTTATTATGATAGACAAATTAGGAGTCCTTCATTTAGTATGAAACTTCCAAGTGTAATAGCTCTTAAATCATATATAAGACCTCAATCAAATCCAAACTTTACTAGGTTTAACGTATTTTTAAGAGATAAGTTTAGCTGCCAATATTGTGGTAGCAAAAATGAACTAACATTTGATCACTTACTACCTAGATCTAAAGGTGGAAAGACTAATTGGGATAATGTTGTAACAGCTTGTTCGTCCTGCAATGTTAAAAAGGGGGGAAGACTTATAAAGAATTCAGGTATGACATTAAACCAATGGCCCTTCCAACCTACCACAGAAGACCTTCATAAAAATGGAAAGAATTTTCCACCTAACTTTTTACATAAAAGTTGGATGGACTATTTATATTGGGATGTTGAACTTGAACCGTAACTAAATTTTTTCAGAAATTTTTATAGCAACCTTAGAACCAGTTTTAATTATCTTATCCATAATTGAATAAAGACCTTTTTTTGTAGCTCCTTCCTCGTAGGCTATATCTTTATGATCCAATTCATCTTGCCTAAACTTTGTTATTTTTTCTTTTAAATCCCTTTCATCCACCTCTATTTGATCAATTTGATTTTTATAATGCTCATCAATTACTTCTTCAACAGAAGCTGTGCATAACATAGCAGCCTTTTTTCCAAGTATTGTTGAACCAAACCCAAGACCCAATCCAAGCAAATCCCATAATGGTAATAATTTAGTTGGTTTTATATTTCTTTTTTCTATTTCATCTTCAAAAAAATTTGAGTGTTCCTCCTCATGCTTTTTCATTTCACTGATTTTTTCTTTTAAATCATCATTTTTTATAATGGTATTTAAAGCAAGCAATTGACCTTCATAAATTTTAATTGCACCTCTTTCTCCAGCATGATCTACTCTTATAAATTCTTCTAGTTTTTTTTTATTAGTTTTTTTCATAAGTCAGTGTTCTAATAGAAAAAATAACAATTAAAATTGATAAAATTGTATTAATTGCCGCTAGTGAAACCCCAAGAATTTTAAAAGTAGCGTCTTTACAGTCAACTGGCATACTTTTATTAAGAGTCTCAAGTAACTTTGACTTATTTGATATATCTGGAGAGTTATTAGTACAACTTGAAATTTCTTCAATTAAGTTGTTTTCAATTCCAAAATGATAGCCAGAAATTATAGCACTTATAGTAAATATCATGATTATAATTATCAAAATTTTATCATTTGCAGAATAATTGTATCCGATAAAGCTTGCAAATATTGCAGCTAAATATGGTAGTCTTTGATAAATACATAACTTACATGGTTCGTATTGGAGTATATATTCAATATACAAAGCAGAAATTATTGAAATGAATGAGATAAATAAAATAATTAAATAAAATTTCTTTCTATTTGGAAATAGGATCATATTTAATTAATAAAATTGTTTAAAAATTTATATATAAAATAAGCAAAAATAATTAAAATAACAGATAGAAAAAAAGAAAATTTTAAAAGTTTTTTTTCAATAATTTTTTTCATTGTAGTTCCAAAATTTCCAACTAAAAATGCTATTAAAAAAAAACGCGAACCTCTTGTTACAAGAGAAATGACAATAAAATACAAAATATTAAAGTTTATAAAACCACTGGTGATTGTAAGTAACTTAAAAGGTACTGGTGAAAAGCCAGCAATTGCTAGGAGCGTTATCCAGGCTATAACACCACCTTCTGAAGACACTTTATCTTTTAAAAATGAGGTATCATCTACACCATAAATCTCAAAAATCTTAAGTCCAATTTCATTAAAGAAGACGTATCCTATAAAATACCCTAGGCAAGCTCCCAAAACAGATCCTATAGTTGCAATTAATGCAATTCTAATCCATTCATGTTTTCGAGCTATTGTCATAGGGATTATTAAAACATCTGGTGGTATTGGGAATACAAAACTTTCAATAAAAGATATAAATCCCAAAATAGATTTAGATTTTTTATGTCCTGCAAGTTTAATAGTTTTATTGTACAGTTCTTTAAACATATTTTCTTTTAATATAATAAATGATTTAATACTATTAGTTAAAATATGCAAAGCTTTGGGCGAATGGCGGAACTGGTAGACGCGTTGGACTCAAAATCCAATAGTAGCAATACTGTGAGAGTTCGATTCTCTCTTTGCCCACCAAAAAAATTATGAGTACAGAAAATATAAATAATTTAGTCGATTTATTCTTTATTAATTATAAAAAACAGAAAAAAGAAAATATTCTTTTGACGTCTTTAAAAGATAAAAATAATTATTTTACATGGGAAAAAACATTCCATTCAATTAAAAAACTTTCATCAGAAGTCAAAAAATATATAAATAAAGGTGATAGATGTTTGTTAATATCAGAAAATAGACCTGAGTGGTTTATAACCGATCTTTCAATAATGCTATCTGAAGCCATTACTGTTCCTGCTTATACAACTTATGCTGAAAAAGATTATGAATATATAATTGATAATTGTAATCCAAAATTAATCTTTGTTTCTAATCAAGAACAATTTAATAAAGTAAAAGAAATTATAAAAAAAAAGAGTTTTGTTGTAAAAATATTTTCATTTGAAGAATTAGATACAGCTGCTGATACTTATATTAATGTAAATAAATTATTTTCTAATTTAGATTTCCAAGATTTAAATGTTCCAGAGTTATCGATTAAAAGAAATAATCCAGCTTGTATTATTTATACTTCAGGAACACAGGGTAACCCGAAAGGTGTAATCTTAAGTCATGGTGGTATTTTAAATAATTGTGATGGTGCACTCGATATATTAAAACCATTGTTAACAAATCAGACAAGATTTTTAACTTGGTTGCCTCTTTCACATTCTTATGAACATACAGTTCAATTTGTTCAAATAAGCGTTGGAGCAAAAATATTCTATGCAGAAAGTATTGAAAAATTGATTAAAAATATGAATGATTGCAAACCTCAACTAATGACTGCAGTGCCTAGATTTTACCAAAATTTATTTCAGAAAATTAATGCAAGTTTTAATAAAGCAACAGGTTTAAAGAAAAGTTTAGTATTAAAAATGTTACAACTAGGAACCAAAAAGATAAACAAACAATCATTAACAACTTTAGAAAAATTAATTGATAGTATTTTAGAAAAAATTGTAAGAAAAAAAATCAAAAGTCAATTTGGAGGCGAGTTAAAAACTTTCGTTTCAGGTGGAGGAGCACTTGATAAAGAAGTTGGTATTTTTTTAAATGCTATAGGTCTTCCTACTCTTCAAGGATATGGTCTTACAGAGACATCTCCTGTTGTAAGTTGTAATCCGATTAACGATATTAGAGTAGAAACAGTTGGACCACCATTTAAAGGTAATCAGGTAAAAATAGCCTCAGATGGAGAGATTTTAGTTAAAGGTGAAAATGTAATGTTGGGTTATTGGAATAATGAAGAAGAAACTAAGAAAGTTTTAAAAGATGGCTGGTTACATACAGGGGATATTGGAATTTTTGAGAGTGGTTATTTAAAAATAACTGACAGAAAAAAAGATATTTTGATTACACCAGGTGGAGATAATATTTCTCCTGTTAAAATTGAAAATGAGTTGTCAAATTCTAAATTCATTGATCAGTCAATTGTTTATGGAGATAATAAACCTTATTTGGTTGCTTTATTAGTTTTATCTGAAGACTATTTGCATACAAAACAAAATGAAATAGATAAAGAAATTGAAAATATAAATAAAAATCTTTCTAAAATAGAAAATATAAAAAAGTTTTTTATAATTAACGAAAAGTTTTCAATTGAAAATGGAATGTTAACTCCAACTTTAAAACTAAAAAGATATAAAATCATTAAGAAGTATAAAAACGAATTCGAAAAACTTTATTAAATTTTTTTCAAAAACACATTATTAATAGCGATTTATTTAACATTTTTTTAATAAATAAAAAAAATAAATAAAAATAATATTTTTTAATTTTTTTCAAAAATTATATGTTTGACATAACTATTCAAAAAAAATAAAAATTAGTAATTAACGAATCATAAAGATTCGTTTATAAAAAAAAGGGAGCTAAAGATGGCTAAAAGAAAAAAGAAAGCTGCTAAAAAGAAAACTAAGAAAAAAGCTAAGAAAAAAGCTAAGAAGAAAAAAAGAAGATAGTTTAGTATTCTTTTTAACTGATAACGCTTCTCATGGCGCTTGCGTGGGAAGCGTTTTTTTTTACTCTGTTAATTCTTGATTTATTGGTTCTTCAGTTAATGGTTTTTCCTCAACCTTTTGCGCTTGTTTCTCGAGATTTCTCTTTAAAGCTTTATCAAGTTTTTTTTGAGCATCTTCTAAACTTGATCCCATCACAATCTGAAATTCAGTTAATAGTCTCTCGTAAGCTTTTTCAAATAATTGTCTTTCACTGTAAGATTGGTCAATCATTATATCGTCACCTTTGTTAAGATCTCTTACTACCTCAGCTAAATCATATATTTTACCTGATGAAATTTTAGCCTCATACTCTTGGGCTCTTCTACTCCACATTGATCTTTTAATTTTTGGCTTACTTTTTAAAATACTTACACATTTATTTATCTGATTTATTGTTGCCAATGGTCTTAAGTGAGATTGTTTGTTTACTGGAACCATCCCATTTGCCTTATCTTTCTCAAATTTAAGAATGTAGGTTTCAACATCAATTCCACCTATATTAATTTTCTTAGTTTCTGTTATTTGACCAACTCCATGTTTTGGATAAACCACATAATCTTTAACTTTAAACAATCTTTTTTCAGTCTCTTGCTTTTTTACTTTTTTAATTTCAGGTTTTTGCTCGTTATTTTTAGGAATTCTTAATGGATCAGTTTTAACGTCACCTTTAATTTTTTTTTTTACTTTTATAATGCTTTTTTTATTTAATTCTTTTGCTATTTTCTTAACTTTAATTAATTTTGTAGCTTTCTTTGGCTTAATAATTTTTTTTATAGTTTTAGCTTTTTTCTTTACAACATTTTTCGGTTTTTTTTTATTCAAGATTTTCTTTAAAATATTTTTCATATTTATCTGTTACATCTTTAAATTGTTCATGATCCGCTGGAGGATCTTTTTTTTCACTAATGTTTGGCCATATATCAGCATATTTTTTATTAACTTCTAACCATTTACCATTGTTATCTCCATCATCAGATATTATAGCATCCACTGGACATTCTGGCTCGCAAACGCCACAATCTATACACTCATCAGGTTTAATTACAAGCATATTTTTCCCCTCGTAAAAACAATCCACAGGACATACTTCAACACAATCCATCAATTTACATTTGATGCATTTGTCATTTACTAAATATGTCATATTTTTTTTTGTCGAACTTTCTCTTTAATATCACCAACAACTTTTGGATCTAAATAAAGTAATCCAGATAATCTTCTCATTAGGTTCGTTTCGTACATATCGGCATCTTCATCTGAGTATATAATATCCCACAATGCCTCAATAATGATTTCTTTGTCCTCATTATTAATATTTTTAATTTCTCTTGTAAAATCTAGAATTTGATTTGAGTCTTTTTCCTTTTCCTCAGCATCTTGTATTACTTTATCAATATTTTCAGTTTCAGCTCCCATTTCAATAATTGCATCTTTAATAATTTTTTTTTCTTTATCTGTATAATTCTCATCAATTCTTGCTGAATGAATTAATAAACAAGCTACTGCTGTTATGGATGGATGATTTTTTTCTTTTTCTGTTTCTTCTTTTTTAAAAATATTAAACATTATTTTAAGTTAAGTTGTGAAAGAACATTAAATGGATTATCATTAATATTCCTCTTTGTATCTTTTTTATTTATTTTTTTAGATGGAATATATTTGAAGTGAAGATTTTTATCTTTCTCATAAGTTTTGTAATTCATTTTTTTTATTAATTTCACAAAATTTTCTTTATTACAACCTAACAAATTCAGCATTTCTGGAATTAACCTGATCTCTTTAATTTTATCTTCTGATTTAGTGTTAAAAATCATTAAAAATAACCTTTCTAAAATATCTATTCTAACATACAAATTTTCAAATTTTTCAAAACCACATAAAAGCATTAGATTTTTATTTAATATTTTCTTTTCTTCTAAAAAGTTCAATCCAAAGGTTGGTGGTGAGAAATCAAAATTTTTCTCATTAAAGTTTTTCCATAATAGAATTCTTAATGATACAGAGCTTGGTTTAAATAGTTTAAATAAAAAAATATGATACCTTCCAAATTTTACACCTAAGTTTCTTAATTTTTTTCTTTCATCTTGGTTAAGTTTGTTTAAATAATTAAATACTTCATCTCTTTTAACAACTCCATTATTTTCATAAAGATGATATGCTAAAGCTCTTAATTCTGGATTATTATCTTTAACATTTTTTAAATCTATTAGACTTTTTAACTCTGTTTCAATTTTATCATTTATCCAGTTCTGTAAATAATCATTAAGTCTTGATTTTTCACTATTCTCAATCATTTCATCAACAGTTAGCTGAATTTGCGGATTTAAATAGTCTGAACCTGGAATTAATTTTGCTATTTGGTTGCTGTTCCAATAAATTTTAAAATCATTTTTTAGTTCAATTAAGCCAGTATCAATAATTTGTGTTATTCTTTTTATAATTTCGGGAACAACATTTTGTCTTGCAGCTTTTTTTAAAGATTTTACATCAGCATCTAATGTATCAACCCTTAGATCTAATTCTAATCTTAGACCTTTTAAACGGCCAATATACTGTTCATTAATCATTACTTCTTCGTCATTAACAATCTCAGTTTCAAACAATATATCTTGTTTTAAACCTCTTGCTAAAACACTTGCTCTTTTATCAATAAAAGTTTTTGTTAATTCTTCGTGAAGTCTATCTGAAAGTTTATCCTCAAGATTTTTAGCTCTTTCTATCCAATAGTCCTGATTTTCAACCCAATTAGATTTATTTGATACATAAGCCCATGTTCTAACGTTAGCAATTCTGTTTGATAAAGAGTCTACATTTCCATCTAATTTATCTAATAGAGATAGCTGTTCTTTCATATAATGGTTTGGAACATTTTTATTTCTATTTGTTAAAAAATTGAAAATCTTACTTACAACATCATAATGATGACCATAAGTTTTCTTTACAAAATCAGGTATTTGACAACATTCCCAAAGTAGTTGTAAAATTTCACCATTATCCTCAATTTTTACATTTGAAGCCTCTTTTAGAAAATATTTTAATACTTTTTCATCTTGGCATTCATTTATTCTTCTCAGCCAGTCTTTATGAGGTCTCTCTTCTAAAGATTTTAACAATGATGCTTTATTACTAAAATTTAATTTCGAATTTCTCCAAAATATAGTTTGAATATCTGGGAAGTTATGGGCTTCTAATGACTCAACTTCTTCAGCTCGAATTTCTTTACATTCACCTGTTGTACCAAATATACCGTCGTTTAAATATCTTCCTGCTCTTCCTGCAATTTGTCCAATTTCTGAAATATTTAAATTTCTTAGTTTTTTTCCATCGAATTTTTTTAAATTTGAAAAATAAACATTATCTAGATCCATATTTATTCCCATTCCAATTGCATCAGTTGCAACTAGATAATCAACATCTCCAGATTGATATAAGCTTACCTGTGAGTTTCTTGTTTTTGGACTAAGTGAGCCCATAACGATAGCAGCCCCACCTTTTTGTCGTCTTATCAATTCTGCAATCGCGTATACCTCTTCAGTAGAAAAAGCAATTACAGCACTTTTTCTCTCTATTCTTGAAATTTTTTTGTGACCGCCAAAAGATAATTTAGAGAGTCTTTCTCTATTTTTAAATTCAATATCATCATCAAGATTTTGGATGATTTTTTTAATGGAGTTTGAACCCATTAACATGGTAAGCTTTTCTCCTCTCATATTTAATAATCTATCTGTAAAAATATGACCTCTCTCGTGGTCATTACACATTTGTATTTCATCTATGCCAACAAATTCTAGATTTTTATCCAATGGCATAGACTCAACTGTGCAAAGAAAATATTTTGCATTTATTGGAATTATTTTTTCTTCGCCCGTGATTAAAGCAACTTTTGATGGATCAACTTTTTTTATAATTTTGTCATAAACTTCTCTTGCCAAAAGCCTTAAAGGGAAACCAATCATGCCCGAATCAAAAGAAAGCATTGTCTCAATTGCTAAAAATGTCTTTCCAGTATTTGTGGGTCCAAGAACTGCTGTGATTTTATTTTTTGTCATTTCTAGCTTTGGTGTGATTTTTTTTACCAATACTATATGTTGTTACCTCTAAAGAACAAAAATAGGCTAAAACTAGTCCGAATCATTGAGGAAAAAGTTCTCATTTTTATTATTTAATGTTTTAAGGTTATCATAATTTTAAAAGATTAAATATATTTTTTTATGCCTCAGAAACTATGGGAAGCTAATTCTAAGACTAAATCAAAATCTAATTTATTTGATTTTGAAAAATTTTTAGCAAATAAATTTAATTATAAACCTGAAAAAAATTATAAAAAATTGTTAAATTGGACAATCAAAAACCCAAAGCTTTTTTGGACCTCAATCTGGGAATTTTCAAATATTAAAGGTATTAAAAATAATAAATTTTATTTTCCCAAAGAAATCATTAAAAGTAAATTTTTAGTAAAGTCTAAATTGAGTTACGCAGAAAATTTATTATCAAAAAATGACTGTACAAAAGCTGTTACATTTATTAGCGAAAATGGATATCGAGAAGAAAAATCTTGGAAAGAATTAAATAATAATAGTTTAAAATTAATTAATTTTTTTAAAGAAAATAAAATAAAAGAAAAAGATAGAATTGCTGCATATACAGCAAATCAAATTGAAACAGTAGAAAGTTTTTTAGCAGCTAGTGCAATAGGAGCCATATGGTCATCATGTTCCCCAGACTTTGGTTCACAAGGAGTAATAGAAAGATTTTCTCAGATTAAACCGAAGGTATTAATCATAACTGACAGATATTATTATAACGGCAAAAAGATTAATATCCTCAAGAGATTACCTACTATTGTTAAAAAAATTAAATCTATTAAGTGTGTACTAATTATTAATTATCCAGGTAAAAAAAGTTTAAAGCAAAAAAAAATGAAGGGAATTAAGATTTTTTATTACAAAAAGCTAAAGGATATAAAGGATAGAGAATATCCATTTAAAATGTTTGATTTTGATAAAGAGCTAGCGATTTTATATTCAAGTGGAACAACAGGAAAACCAAAATGTATATGTCATAGAGCTGGTGGTGTTTTGTTACAACATTTAAAAGAGCATAAACTTCACTGTAATGTTAAGCCAGGAGATAACGTTTTTTATTTTACTACCTGTGGATGGATGATGTGGAATTGGTTAATGACTTTTTTAGCATCAAAAGCTTCTATTGTTTTATTTGATGGCTTTCCAATGCATAAAAGAAGTGATTTATTGTTTAAAATTGCTGAGAAAGAAAAAATCTCTTTGTTTGGTATAAGCGCTAAGTATATTGATCAATTAAAAAAGCTTAACGTAAATATTAAAAAAAAATTTAAACTAAAGTATCTTAAAACTATTTGTTCTACTGGATCACCGTTATCCTCTGAAGGGTTTGATTATGTTTATAAAAATATTAATAAAAATGTTCATTTAGCATCTATTGCAGGTGGAACAGACTTAGTATCGTGCTTTGTATTAGGAAATATATATTCTCCAGTTTATAGGGGACAGATTCAAAATAATGGATTAGGAATGAATACAGATGTTTTTTCTGAAAGAGGAAAGTCTTTAATAAATCAAAAAGGAGAATTAGTCTGTAAATCGCCCTTTCCTTCAATGCCAAAATTATTTTGGAATGATAAGAATAATGAAAAATATAAGAGTGCATATTTCAAAAAATATAAAAATGTTTGGCATCATGGAGATTTTGCTGAAAGAAAATCTAATGGAGGTTATGTAATTTATGGAAGATCAGATGCTACACTAAATCCTGGTGGAGCAAGGTTAGGTACTGCTGAGATATATTCTGTAGTCGATAAATTTAAAGAAGTTAAAGAATCAATAGTTATAGGTCAGAAATGGGATAATGATGTAAGAATTATATTATTTGTTGTTCTTAAGAAACCTAAGTCATTAAATGAAAATTTATCTTTAAAAATAAAAAAAGCTATACGTTTTGATGCATCCCCACGTCACGTACCTAAAAAAATAATTGAGGTCTCAGACATACCAAGAACAAAAAATGGAAAAATAGTAGAGATCGCTGTCAGAAATACTGTTGAGGGAAATAAAATAAAAAATATTCAAGCTCTTATAAATCCTAATATTTTAAATGAATTTAAAAATTTGGATGAACTTAAGACACCATAAATACTCCTAAATTTATATAGACAATAATAATTGATTGATATTAAATAGTAATAATAATTAATAGATTGGAGTAAAAATGATTAAAAACTTATTCAAAAGTTCTCTAATGATATTACTTCTGACACTTGGTTTGTCAGGTAAATCATTTGCCCAAGAACTAAAATTTTTTACAATTGGTACAGGAGGAACGGCTTACACTTATTATCCAGTTGGTGGAATGATTGCAAATGCAATTTCTAAACCGCCAGGATCAAGAGAATGTGGTAAAGGTGGAAGTTGTGGAGTTCCTAACTTAATTGCATCTGCTGTTTCATCAAGAGGATCAGTAGATAATGTAAATGCTATTATTTCAGGCCTTAGAAATTCAGGGTTTGCACAGTCTGATGTTGCTTATTGGGCCTACACTGGTACTGGAACTATGGAAGGAAAAGAACCAGCAAAAGATCTAAGAACTATCGCAGCACTTTTCCAAGAACATATTCATTTAGTTGCGCTTAAAAAAAGCAATATTAATTCTGTTAAAGACCTAAAAGGTAAAAGAGTTTCACTCGATGAACCTGGGTCTGGTACTTATGTTGATGCTAAATTAATTCTAGAGTCAAATGGTTTAAGTACTAGTGATGTGAAAGCTGAAGCTTTAAAAGGTAAAGCTGCTACAGATGCACTAAGAAATGGTAAAGTTGATGCAATTTTTGTTGTAGCAGGTTTTCCAACAGGAGCTATTGTTGAGTTAGCATCTGCAGTTGATGTAAAATTAGTTCCTATAGATGGTGCAGGAGCTAAAGCATTAACTTCAAAATATGGATTTTTCTCACAGAGCCCAATTCCTTCAGGAACTTACGAAGGAGTTGACGAGGTAAATACAGTAGCAGTAGGTGCTCAATGGTTTACTTCTGCAAAAGAAGATAACGAACTAATCTATCAAATCACTAAAGCTTTATGGAATAAAGAGACTAGAAAGCTGATGGATGTTGGTCATGCTAAAGGCAAAACTATAACACCTGAATCAGCTCTTTCTGGAGTAGGAGTGCCATTACATCCTGGTGCAGAAAAGTTCTATAAAGAAGCAGGACTTATAAATTAAATTTATAAGGTTTCAAAAATACACTGTGCCCTAGATCTTTGGATCTAGGGCATTATTATGTCTCAATTTAATATTTCTCCTAAAGAAGTTTCAAAACTTGAAGAAAAGTTTGAAATAAAAAGTAATGAAAGAAAATTAAAAAATTTTCTGAAATTATTGACATTTATTGCATTAGTTACAATGTCAATTTACCATTTTTATGCTTCAGGATTTGGAACAATTAGAGATATACTTCATAGAGGTATTCACATTTCTTTTGTAGTTGGTCTAGTGTTCTTATTTTATAATTGGAAAAGTTTTCCTGATGAGAAATCAAAAGGAAAAGTTCCAATAATAGATATTATTTTTTCAATTCTAGTTGTAATAACTGCACTTTATCTACCTTTATTGCCTCCTGAAATATTAGCTAGCAGAGTAGGAAATCCATCAAGTACTGAAGTTATTATGGGATCAATACTTATAATTTTGACCCTTGAAGCTGCAAGAAGATCTATTGGATACACACTGCCGTTGATATGCGTGATATTTATGATTTTTGCACTTTATGGTCCTATTTTCCCTGGAGCTTTAAAACATGGAGGAAGTAGCTGGGCTGGTTTTGTAAATCATATTTATATAACCAATCAAGGAATTTATGGAATCGCTGTTGGGGTTATGGCTCAATATGTTTTTTTATTTATTTTATTTGGCGTACTTGCAACACGAATTGGACTAGGACAATTATTTATTGATTTAGCAATGGTTATAGCTGGAAGATATTCTGGCGGTCCAGCAAAAGTTGCAATATTTTCTTCGGCGTTTTTGGGAACCATATCTGGTTCCTCAATTGCAAATACAGTAACAACTGGATCTTTAACAATACCTGCAATGAAAAAAGTTGGATATCCTCCACATTTTTCAGGTGCTGTGGAAGCCACAGCGTCCACTGGTGGACAAATAACCCCACCTATTTTAGGAGCTGCTGCCTTTATTATGGTAGAATATTTAGAATTACCTTTAAGAGATATTTTAGCAGCTGCATTAATTCCAGCACTACTTCACTATTTTGGAATTTTTGTAATGGTTCATTTAGAAGCAAAAAAATTAGGACTTAGAGGATTAAACGAAAGTGAGGTTCCCAAATTTATAAAAATTATACAAGACAATTGGCTTGCAATAGTTCCATTGTTTATCTTGGTATATTTAATTTTAATTGGTCGTACACCAGATTATGCTGCAGTAAATGGAATAATTGCATGCATCGTTATTGGATTTATTAGAAAAAAAAATAGACTTACTTCTAACGACTTATTTGAGTGTCTTGCAAGAGGTGCAAAGAATACTTTAGCAGTTGGGGCCGCTGCAACATCAATTGGAATTATAGTTGGTGTAGTTACATTAACAGGTGTTGGTTTTAGATTAGGTTATGTAGTAATCCAAACAGCTGGTGATATTGGAGGTTTCTTCTTAAACTTTTTACCTTTTAATTATTTTTCTTTAGCCGATCTAACATTATTTTTCTCACTAATATTAATTGCAATATCATGCATATTTATGGGTACAGGAGTACCCACTACTGCAACATATATAATATTAGTTGCTGTTGCTGCGCCTGCTCTTACTCAATTACAAATTGAGCCCATAGTTTCTCACTTTTTTGTATTTTACTATGGTGTATTAGCTGACATAACACCGCCTGTTGCCCTTGCAGCTTACGCTGCCGCTGGAATCGCAGGATCAAATCCATTTACTACAGGTAATACAGCATTTAGATTAGGAATTGCAAAAGCCCTTGTGCCTTTTGTATTTGTTTATTCACCATCTCTATTACTGGTTGCCCAAGGATTTAATTTTTATGATTTTTTTGTAACTTTAATATCTGCAATGATTGGAATTGGTTTGATCGGAATTGGATTTACAGGCTATCTATTTAAAAGAGTTTCTACGTTTCAAAGATGGTATTTGGGAACTATTTCATTATTATTTATTGCACCTGGTTTAAGTTCATCAATTATTGGCTTAGTTTTAGTATTGCCAATATTTATTCTTCAATTAAGAAAATAAAACTTATCCACCTAGTCCAGCATTTGGAAGAGGTCTTCTTAAAATTTTCCAAATCCCTACCGCACTTGCAATTAATTTATTTTTACACTTAAGTTTGCAATTTATAAATACCATTGACTTTGTAACTTTTTGAATTTCTACTGTTCCCAACAATTCATCTCCTAGGTTTGAGGGAGCTATAAATTTTATATCTAATGAAATAGTTACACATGGTTTATTTTCACTTGCTCTGTGTGAAGCTGTACCTGCACCGGCATCAATAATTGTACAAATATAACCACCATGAGTTATCCCAGCTTTATTTAAATGTGTTTTTTTAATCTTGGTTTTAAACTCAAATTTTTTCTTATTAATAGATCTAAATAATAAACCACCATTATGTTTCATGTAGCTTGGCTTATTACTTAATTGCTCAAATTTTTTTTTCATTAAAGGATTATTGTCATAATTAGTATAAATAATAAAACTAAACAAAAGAAATAAATTACAGATTTTTCAAGTGATATTTTCATTTATCCTTTCATTTTGGTGCGCCTGCTAGGAGTTGAACCCAGAACCTCCTGGTCCGTAGCCAAGCGCTCTATCCAATTGAGCTACAGGCGCAATTTGTACAGTTTTTATACATAATTAATAATGTAAATTATTTTTTTAGCAAATATTGATATATATATATTACAAAAATGAATCTAGATTTATTAGTTCCTGATATAGGAGACTTTGAAAACGTTGAAATAATTGAAGTACTTGTAAAAAAAGGTGACAAAATCAACAAAAATGACCCTGTTGTCACTTTAGAAAGTGATAAATCAAGTGTTGAGGTACCATCCAATTATGAAGGCACAATTGAAAATATAAATGTAAAAATTGGTGATAAAGTTTCAAAAGGTGACTTGATACTAACTCTATCTTCAGAAAATAAAGATGAAAGCGAGAAAATTAGCAAAACTTTAGATGAAAAAATTCCACCTTCAACCGAGAAATTAATAGAGGAAGCAGAAACTGCTACAAAACCTGATATAAAAGTTGAAACAAAAGTTATAGAGCCAACGCAAATCAAGCAAACAAGATTAGTTAATGAAGTTAAAATGGTCAGTAGTAACGATGATATTGATCCAATTGAAACTAAAGAGTGGTTAGATTCATTAAGTGCAGTTCTGCAAAATGATGGCTCTGAAAGAGCTCATTTTTTAATTAAACAATTAATTGATCAATCTTATAAAGCTGGATCAAAAATTCCTCATACCCAAACTACGCCTTACATAAATACTATACCTCCTGAAGAGGAAAAAAGATCACCTGGAGATCAAAACATAGAACGTAAGTTAAGATCTTTAATTAGATGGAATGCTGCTGCGATGGTAGTAAGAGCAAATAAAAAACATCCTGAACTTGGCGGTCACATAGGAACATTTGCATCAGCTGCAACCTTGTACGATGTTGGGATGAATCATTTTTGGCGAGCAAAGAATAATAAATTCGGAGGTGATCTAGTATATTTTCAGGGTCATAGTGCACCAGGAATGTATGCAAGAGCTTTTCTTGAAGGAAGATTAAATGAAAAACAGTTAGATAGATTTAGACAAGAAGTACAAACTGGTGGACTTTCATCTTATCCTCATCCTTGGCTAATGCCAAACTTTTGGCAGTTTCCAACAGTTTCAATGGGTATTGGTCCAATGTTAGCAATATATCAAGCAAGATTTATGAAATACCTAATCAATAGAGGATTAATTAAAGATGAGGGAAGAAAAGTTTGGGCTTTTCTTGGAGATGGAGAAATGGATGAGCCCGAGTCACTTGGGGCAATTGGTTTAGCAGCGCGTGAAAATTTAGATAATTTAATATTTGTTGTAAACTGTAACTTACAAAGATTAGACGGTCCAGTAAGAGGAAATGGAAAAATTATTCAAGAATTAGAAGGTATTTTTCGAGGTGGTGGCTGGAACGTTTTAAAAGTTATTTGGGGATCTTATTGGGACCCACTTTTAGCAAATGATAAGACGGGACATTTAGTAAAAATTATGAATGAGACCGTAGATGGTGAATATCAAGCATTTAAAGCAAGAAATGGGCTTTATGTAAGAGAAAAGTTTTTTGGCAAATATCCTGAAACATCAGAATTAGTCTCATCAATTTCAGATACTGATATTTGGCGGCTTAATAGAGGAGGCCACGATCCTCATAAAGTTTATGCTGCATATGATAAAGCGGTCAATCACAAAGGAAGCCCCACAGTCATAATAGCCAAAACTATAAAAGGTTATGGTATGGGTAAAAGTGGTGAAAGTGTAAACACTACTCACCAACAAAAGAAATTGGATGTTGATGATTTAATGTATTACAGGGATAGGTTTGATGTTCCTTTAACAGATTCTCAAGTTAAAAATATTGAATATTTCAAACCAGACGAAAACTCTGAAGAAATTAAATACTTAAAAAAAAGAAGATTAGAACTTGGTGGATTTATACCAGAGAGAACGTCATATTCAAAACCGATTAAAGCCCCAGTGAAAGATATTTTTGATTTTATGAAAAAGTCTACTGGCGAAAAAGAAATGTCTACAACAATGGCATTAGTAAGAATGTTAACTAATCTTTTGAGAGATAAAAATGTTGCACCAAAATTGGTTCCGATTATTCCCGATGAAGCTAGAACATTTGGAATGGAGGGTTTCTTTCAAAAAATAGGTATTTATGCTCATGAAGGTCAAAAATATGAGCCAGAGGACTCAGCACAACTTTCATCTTATAGAGAAGAGAAAAGTGGTCAGGTATTAGAAGAAGGAATTACTGAAGCTGGTTCAATGTCTTCTTGGATAGCAGCTGGAACAGCATATACAAATCATGATATTGAAATGATACCAATTTATCTTTTCTATTCTATGTTTGGCTTTCAAAGAATTGGGGATTTTGCTTGGGCTGCAGGAGATAGTCAAGCGAGAGGCTTTTTAATTGGTGCGACTGCAGGAAGAACAACACTTGCAGGAGAAGGTCTTCAACACCAAGATGGTCATAGTCATTTGTTAGCATCAACAATTCCAAACTGCATTTCTTATGATCCGACATTCCATTATGAATTAGCTGTGATTTTTAGAGAAGGTTTAAGAAGGATGCATGAAAAAAATGAAAATATTTTTTATTATATTACAACAATGAACGAAAATTACTCTCACCCTGCAATGCCAGATGATTGTGAGGATGGAATTCTCAAGGGAATGTATAAAATTAAAGAAACATCAGGTTCTAAAGAAGCAAAAATTCAATTATTAGGCTCTGGAACAATACTAAGAGAAATGATGGCAGCATCAGAAATTCTTAAAAAAGAATATCAGGTCGATAGTGAAGTTTGGAGTGTTACTAGTTTTAATGAGTTAAGAAAAAATGGAATGGAAGTTGAAAGATTTAACCTTCTAAATCCTACAGAAACAAATAAAAAATCATATGTAGAAGAATGTTTAGGAAAACAACAAGGTCCTATCCTTACAGCCACTGACTATATGAGAATAAATGCTGATCAAATAAGACCTTTTACAAAAAAGAGCTTTTATTCATTAGGTACAGATGGATATGGAAGAAGTGATACAAGAAAAAACTTAAGAAATTTTTTTGAAGTTGATAAAGAACATATTGTTGCTTATAGCCTTAGCGTCTTAGCCAATGAACAGCTTGTTGCATCAAAGTATGCTGAGGATGCATTCAAAAAGTATAAAATTGATAAAAACAAACCCATGCCAACAAAAATGTAAATGTCTGATCAATCAAATAAAATATCTGCAAGTCCAAAAGTTAGAAAATTTGCAAGAGAACTTGGAGTAGATATAAATAATGTCAAGGGAACAGAGAGATCAGGTAGGGTTGTTGAAAAAGATTTAAAAGACTTTGTCTCATCTAGAATCAATCATCCTCAGAATAATAGTCAAAAACAAGAAGAAAAAATTATTAAAAATGAATATCAACACTCAGATTTTGGGGAAGTTGAAATTAAAGATATTCCTAGAGTAAAAAAAATAGCAGCTCCACATCTTGTAAATTCGTGGACAAACATTCCACATGTGACTAACCATGATGAGGCTGATATTACAGAAATGGAAGAATTTAGAAGCTCAATAAAAGATAATTATACAGGAGAAAGAATAAAAATTACTCCTCTTGCATTTATTATAAAAGCATTGGTACTTTCACTTAAAAAATTTCCATCATTTAATTCATCAATTGATGATATTGAAAATGGAAAGATTACTTTTAAAAAGTATTTTCATGTTGGTATCGCAGTTGATACTCAACATGGACTTATGGTTCCTAAAATTAGAGATGCTAATCAAAAAGATATCAATCTGTTAAGTGAGGAATTAAAAAAAGTAAGTAATGATTGTAGAAATTTAAAAATTGATAAAAAAGAGTTCTTTGGAGGATCAATGACTATCACAAGCTTAGGTGGCATAGGTGGTTCGTTTTTTACACCAATAATTAACTTTCCAGAAGTTGCTATACTTGGCGTTGGTAGAAGTTATAAAAAACAGGTATTTATTGATGGTAAATTTGTTCCGAGAACCATGCTTCCACTATCTCTCTCATATGATCACAGAATTATAGATGGTGCTGAGGCAGCGAAGTTTAATAACGAATTAAAAGATAATCTTGGGTCTAATTTTGCATATAACTTGAGTAAATGATTACTAAAATTGAAATACTATCAGATGATGTGCACGTCCACTTTAGTGGAGAAAATTCTGAAATTTTTCCTAATATTTGGCTAAGAGATCATGCAAAAGATGAGCAAAATTGGGATAAAAGGTCTAGCCAAAGGAAAACATATACAGCAGCATTAGATATAAATTTAAAAGTTAAAAAGGCAGAAATAATTGAAAATGGAAAATATTTGTGTCTCTCATGGCCTGATTTAGAAAAACCAGTTAAATATTCATCTGAGTTTCTAAATAATAATAAATTAAAAAAGAAAAAAGAAGTAAAATCCAATTTAAAAATCTGGAAAGCTAATGAAATAAGAGAAGAAATTTTTTTAGATTATAATTCAATTTTATCAAATGAAGGATTTAGAAATTTTTTGAAAAATATTCATGACTATGGATTTTCAGTAATTAAAAACTGTGAACCCAATTTAAAGTCTGTTGAAACAATTGCAAATAGAATTGGTTACGTAAGAAACTCTATATTTGGAGGACTATGGAGTTTTGAGTCAGATGAAAATAAAGCTGATAGCGCATACACTCAAGATGAACTAAGACCTCATACAGATTCAACATATAGTAATGACGCTCCTGGATTACAATTATTACTATGTTGTGAATATACTGCTAGAGGTGGTGAATCGATTATGGTTGATGGATTAAAAATAGCAGAGACAATAAAAAAAGAAAACCAGCCGATGTATGAATTAATGACAAAAATAAATGTTAAGGGAAATTATATCGGTGATGGTGTTTATCTTGAGGCTGAAAGACCAATATTTAAGTTAAATGAAAATAATGAAATAGTTCAAGTTAGTTTTAATAATTATGATCGAGCACCATTTAGATTTGAAAAAGATTTAACATTAAAGTTTTATGAAGCGATAAAAAAATTTGATCTTATTGCTAACAATAAAGATTTTCAGTGGCGACATATCCTTAAACCTGGAGAACTTCTAATATTTAATAATTGGCGAATACTTCATGGTAGAGGATCGTTTAATGGAGTTAGAAAAATGTCTGGATGTTATATTAACAAAGAGGATTTTGACAGCTCTTGTAAGTTAAACGGAATAAATTAATTAATAAAATTATCTAATTAAATATAATGACAAAATCCCTTTCAATGGTCTGCGCACTAGTCACAACTTTTATTTGGGGAACAGCTTTCATCGCTCAAGACACTGGTATGGATAATATCGGCCCGTTAACTTTTAATTCAGCAAGATTTATTGTTGGCTTTTTTACAATATTACCACTTGCCTTATTATTTGAGAGGAAGAAAATTAAACTAGAAATACTTTCAAAATCAAAACTTTTTATAAAATATTTAGTTTTCATGGGAGTATCCCTATTTTTGGGAACTTTTTTACAACAAACTGCTCTTCAATATACAAATATTGCAAATGCAGCTTTTTTTACAGTATTTTACGTACCGATAGTTCCAATATTGTTATTTTTCATCTACTCCAAAAAAGTTCATTGGAGTATATGGCCAGCAATTGGTCTTTGTATTCTTGGTGTATACCTTCTAAGTGATTTTTCTAACTCAGAAATTATGTTAGGTGATGGTCTAGTTATATTGTGCTCAGTATTTTGGGCTTTGCATATAATTTTTGCAGGTAAGTTCATGGAAGAATTTGATATTCCAATGTTTTATGCTGCACTTCAAGCATTATTTGTTGCAACACTTTCATTAATCTTTTCTTTTATTTTTGAAGAAATAAATATTTCAAAAATATTAATGGAAAGTAGTTCTATTCTTTACGCAGGAGCATTATCAGGCGGTATAGCCTTTACATTACAAATGTATGCTCAAAAAAACATAGAAGAGGCACCAGCAGCAATTATTTATTCTCTCGAGGGAGTATTTGCAGCTTTAGCAGGATGGATTATTCTCAATCAATTTTTAAGTACTAATAACATGATTGGATGTTTATTAATATTGATTGCAGTAATTTCTTCTCAAATTTCACCTAGTTCTAAAAATTAGCTATAAGCAATTACAAAAAGAATTAAAGCAAGAAAAGTTCTGTAATAAACAAAAATATTTAAATTAAAATTTTTTACATAAATTAAAAAATATTTGATTGTTAAATAAGAAACTATAAATGAAAATATTATTGAATATAAAAATAATATGTTCAAATCTATATTTGCATTCATCACATCTTTTAAACTAAGTATACTTGCTCCCGCTAATGCGGGTATTGATAAATAAAAAGATATTTTTGAAGAATCTACTCTATCGAAATTTAAAAACCTTGAAGCTGTAATTATTATACCTGATCTGCTTACACCAGGTATAACAGCTAAAATTTGAAAAATACCAATGATTAAAATATTTTTTAAACTTAAACTGGTATCTATTTTATTTTTAATACTAAATCGGTCTGCAATAAATAATAAAATACCAAATATTAAAGTCGTCCATGCTATAACTTTTAAACTTCTTAAATTTTCAATCAGTCCTGAAGTATAAATAAAATAACCAACAACAACTAATGGAAAAGAACCTAAAATTATAAGTAATAATAAAGACTTATTTCTTAAAATATTTACTAAATCCTTTCTAAAATAAAAAATAATTGCCAAAAGGGAACCTAAGTGAAGACTGATATCAAGTTGAAGCGAACTAATACTAAAGTTCGATATTTTTGATATTATTATAAGGTGGGCAGAGGAACTTACCGGTATAAATTCCGAAAAACCTTGTACAAACGCTAAAATTGATGCTTCTATATATTTTGAAATCATTAAGGACTTTTAATAGATAGTTAAAAGATTACCTAAATAAGGCAATCTTTTAAATGCATATCAACTATGCATAAAATAGAAAATGTAGTAAAATCATCATTTTTTGAAAATATATGTCAGTATATATTACCTAGTAATCCTTTAAGGATTTATGCTTGTGGTGTATAAGCCGATTCAAATGACAAATAAAATGCTTAAGTTTGTAGATATAGGTCAACAAAATCCACCTAAAAGAGATAAATCCAAAAGAAAAGAGGATTTTGGTGAGATTTATCAGGAGTTTATTCACGAAAAAGCTAAAGAACAATCGAGCAGGTGTTCACAGTGTGGAGTTCCTTTTTGTCAAGTTCACTGTCCATTAAGCAACAATATACCTGATTGGTTAAAATTAACTGCAGAGGGAAGATATGAAGAGGCTTATCATCTATCCCAAAGCACCAATAATATGCCGGAAGTTTGTGGAAGAATATGCCCACAAGATAGGTTATGTGAAGGAAACTGTGTAATTGAGCAGTCGGGACATGGAACAGTAACAATTGGTTCAGTTGAAAAATATTTAACCGATAAAGCTTGGGAAAATGGCTGGGTAAAACCGATAAATGTAAAAATTGAAAATGAACAAAGTATTGGAATTATTGGAGCAGGTCCCGCAGGGCTAGCTTGTGGTGAAGAATTACGTAAAAAAGGATACCAAATAACAATATATGATCGATACGACAGAGCAGGTGGATTGCTAATATATGGAATACCAAATTTTAAATTAGAAAAGCATGTAGTCGAGAGAAGAATTAAACTTTTAAAAGATGGTGGAATAAAATTTGTTCATAATTTTGAGGTTGGTAAAGACTCTACATTGAAAGAATTACAATCAAAACATGATGCCTTATTAATTTCAACAGGTGTTTACAAAACAAGAGAGGTTAACTTACCTGGAAATGATCTAAGTAATATTTTTCCTGCAATGGAATTCTTAACAGCTTCAAACAAAAAAGGTTTAGGCGATAAAGTCGAAATGTTTGATAACGGAACATTAAATGCCGAAGGTAAAGATGTAGTAGTAATTGGTGGCGGAGACACGGCAATGGACTGTGTAAGAACATCAGTAAGACAAAAAGCCAAATCTGTAAAATGCCTTTACAGAAGAGATAGAGAAAATATGCCTGGATCAGCGAGAGAAGTAGGAAATGCTGAGGAGGAAGGTGTAGAATTTATTTGGTTAAGTAATCCAAAAGAGTTTAGAGGTACTAATAAAGTAAATAGTATTATTGTAGATAAAATGAAATTAACAGATCCAGATGAAAGTGGTAGAAGAAGACCTGTTGCAGAAGAAAACTCAGAATTTGAAATTAATGCTGATTTGGTAATTAAATCCTTAGGTTTTGATCCAGAAGATTTACCAGTTCTATTTCAGGAACCTAGATTACAAGTTTCACAGTGGGGAACAATAAAAGCTGACTTTGATACCTTGGAGACTAGTATACCAGGTATATTTGCAGCTGGAGACATAGTAAGAGGAGCCTCATTAGTTGTATGGGCTATTAAAGACGGTAGAGATGCTGCGACTTCAATCGAAAACTATCTTCAATCAAAACAAAAAATGAAGGTTGCATAATGGATATTCAAAACAAAAATCGTAAAATTTTAAAAAAAAATCATGTTTATCATGAAACTATGGAACATGATGCATGTGGAGTAGGTCTTGTTGCATCAACTGAGGGTCTAAAATCAAGAAAAGTAGTCGAATACGGTATTGAGGCTCTAAAAGCTGTATGGCATAGAGGCGCAATTGATGCAGACGGTAAAACTGGAGACGGAGCAGGTATTCATATTGAAATACCAAATGATTTCTTTGCAGAAAAAATTGAAATAACGGGTCACGAGCACGATAACTCAGATTTATGTGTGGGAATGATTTTCTTGCCAAGAAATGATTTCGGGGGACAGGAGCAATGCAGATCAATTGTAGAAAGTGAATTAACAAAAAAGAATTTTAATATTTACGGATGGAGACAAGTACCTGTGGATCCTTCTGTTTTAGGAGAAAAGGCAGAACAAACTAGACCTGAGATTACACAAGTTCTTTTTACTCATAATGATAAGTCAATTCATGGTAAAGATTTAGAAAGAGTTCTTTATGAAACTCGAAGAAAAATTGAAAAAGAAGCTTTAAGAAATCAATTAAACAATTTTTATATTTGTTCATTCAGCTCGAAATCAATAATTTATAAAGGAATGTTTTTAGCGGAGTCTTTATCTGATTTTTATCCAGATTTAAAAGATGAGCGTTTCATTTCACGTTATGCAATTTTCCATCAAAGATTTTCTACTAACACCGCTCCAAGTTGGGATTTAGCCCAACCTTTTAGATCAATTGCTCACAATGGGGAGATAAATACTTTAAAAGGAAATATTAATTGGATGAGGATTCACGAAGAGGAAATGTTTAGTCCTTTATTTGATGATATGGAAAATTTAAAACCAGTTATCCCTGCTGGTAATTCTGATTCTGCATCATTAGATAATGTGTTTGAATTATTAAATATTTCTGGACATTCAGCACCTTTAGCAAAACTTATGCTAATACCAGACGCTTGGTCAAAAAAAAGCAAAGTTCTTCCAAAAGACCATCAACAACTTTTTAACTTTTTAAACAGTACAATGGAACCTTGGGATGGACCTGCTGCTATAGCTGCAACTGACAATGAGTGGGTTATTGTAGGTAGTGACAGAAATGGACTTAGACCTCTTAGATATACAATTACAAGAGATAAACTTCTATTTGCAGGATCTGAGACAGGAATGATTGACCTAAATGAGAAGAAAATTGTTTCAAAAGGAAGACTAGGACCAGGAGAAATTTTGGGTGTGAGAATTGAAAAAGGAAAAGTTTATACAAATAATCAAATAAAGAATTATTTGTCTAAAGAATACAAACATTTCAATAATCAAATAATTGAATTAGATAAATCATTAACTATAGAAAATGAAAAAAGTGAGTTTTCAGGCTCTGATTTAAAAAAGATACAACATTGTTTTGGTTATAGCCTTGAAGACTTGGAGTTAATTTTGCATCCAATGGCAGAGGATGCTAAAGAAGCAACCGGGTCAATGGGAGATGACACTCCACTTGCAGTTTTATCTGATAAATACAGGCCTCTTTATCATTATTTTAGACAGAATTTTAGTCAGGTGACCAATCCCCCGATCGACTCTCTTAGGGAAAATAAAGTAATGAGTTTGAAAACTAGGTTTGGAAATTTAGGAAATATTCTAGATTTTTCTAATCTTACAGAGGAAAATATTTATGTTTTAGATAGTCCAATTTTATCAAACACTCAGTTTGAAAAATTTATAAAGTATTTTGGAGATAACTATAAAATTTTAGATTGTACATTCAACACTGAGCAAAGTTTAGAAAAAGCTATAGAATTATTAAAAAATAACGCTGAAAAAGCAGTTAGAGAGGGTAATACTCAACTTATTTTATCTGATAAAAATATATCTGAAACAGAATTACCAATGCCAATGCTTTTATGTATTGGTGCAATAAATACTCATTTAATAAAATTAGGCTTGAGAGGCTATGCATCAATTAATGTACAAACAGGGGATGCCTTAGACACCCATTCATTTGCAACATTAATAGGTGTTGGAGCTACTACGGTTAATCCTTACCTAGCATTTGATAGTTTGCATCAAAGATATTCAAAAAAACTATTTGGCAATTTCTCATTTGATGAGTGTGTAACCAGATATATTAAATCAGTAAATCTTGGACTATTAAAAATAATGTCAAAGATGGGTATATCAGTTTTAAGTTCATATAGAGGTGGGTGTAATTTTGAAACAGTTGGATTGAGTAGAACAATTGTAAAAGATTATTTTCCAGGAGTATTATCTAAAATTTCTGGAATAGGATTGACTGGTATTGAAAAAAAAATAAGATCTATACATAAAGATGCGTTTGATATTCACTCAAACATTTTACCAATTGGTGGAATTTACAGGTATAGAAAAAATGGTGAAACACATCAATATCAAGGAAAATTAATTCATCTTTTACAAGCAGCTGTAGGCTCAAATTCATATGAAACTTATAAAAAATATACTAAGGGTATTTATGGTTTAAAACCAATTAGTTTAAGAGATTTAATTGATTTTAAAAATCAGGAGGCAATTGATATTGACCAAGTGGAGCCAATTACTGAGATAATGAAAAGATTTGGAAGTGGAAGTATGTCTCATGGAGCCTTGTCAAAAGAGGCACACGAAACACTTGCTATGGGAATGAACAGAATTAAAGGAGCTTCATGTAGTGGAGAAGGCGGAGAAGATGAAGAGAGATTTAAAGTATTAGAAAGTGGAGATAGCGCAAATTCTAGAGTAAAACAAATTGCTTCTGCAAGATTTGGAGTAACAATTAACTATTTAAATAATTGTAATGAGATTGAAATTAAAATTGCTCAAGGAGCAAAACCTGGAGAAGGTGGTCAATTACCAGGATTTAAAGTAACAGAGGAAATTGCAAGATTAAGACATTCTACTCCTGGCGTAACCTTAATATCACCACCACCACATCACGATATTTACTCAATTGAAGACTTAGCTCAACTTATTTACGACTTAAAGCAGATTAATCCAAAGGCAAGAGTTGGTGTAAAATTAGTTGCCTCTTCAGGTATAGGAACTATTGCAGCAGGTGTTGCTAAAGCTAAAGCAGACATAATATTAATTTCAGGTCACAATGGCGGAACAGGTGCTACCCCACAAACAAGTGTTAAATATGTTGGAATTCCATGGGAAATGGGACTAACAGAAGCAAACCAAGTATTAACTTTAAATAAATTAAGACACCTTGTTACATTGAGAACTGACGGAGGGATTAAAACTGGACGAGACGTTGTAATTGCAGCAATGATGGGAGCTGAAGAATTTGGTGTAGCAACAACTGCATTAGTTGCAATGGGTTGTATAATGGTAAGACAATGTCATTCCAATACGTGTCCAGTTGGAGTTTGTACACAAGATGATGAATTAAGAAAAAAATTTACTGGTACTCCAGATAAAATAGTAAATCTATTCTCTTTCATAGCTCAAGAGGTTAGAGAAATTTTATCAAGTTTAGGATTTAAAACTTTAAATGAAGTAATTGGTCGAACAGATTTACTGAGACAAGTTAGTAAAGGATCACCAAATCTAGATGACTTAGATTTAAATCCTTTATTTGTTCAAGCTGATCCAGGCACAAACAAAAGATATTGTGAAACTCCTATAATAAATGAAGTTTCAGATACTTTGGACCAAAAAATTTGGCCTGAGATAGAAAGTTTAATAAGTAGAAAACTGCCATTAGAAAATGTTTATGCAATCGAAAATACAGATAGAGCAGTTGGAACAAGAATTTCATATAATCTTTATAAAAAATTTGGAAATAATAATTTAGAGGAAAACACATTTACTATAAATTTCAAAGGATCTGCTGGCCAATCTTTTGGTGCATTTGGAGTGAGAGGACTAAAATTGATATTAAAAGGTGATGCTAATGATTATGTTGCAAAGGGTCTTTCAGGAGCATCTATTGTGATTAAACTTCAAGATGAAAGTAATTTAATTTCAAATGAAAATACTATTATAGGAAATACGGTCCTATATGGAGCAACATCAGGGTATCTTTTTGCAGCTGGACAGGCAGGTGAAAGATTTGCTGTTAGAAACTCGGGTGCTACTGCAGTCATAGAAGGATGTGATTCAAATGGTTGTGAGTACATGACAGGTGGGTCAATAGTAATATTGGGAGAGGTAGGCGATAACTTTGGAGCTGGTATGACTGGTGGTATGGCATTTATATATGATCCAAAAAGCCAGTTTGCAAAAAAAGCTAATCCTGAAACAATAGTTTGGCAAACGCCTGAGACAGAATACTGGAAAAACAATTTAAAAGATTTAGTTTTAAAACACAATGAGGAAACTAATTCCAATTTATCAGCACAGATTATTGAAAATTTTGAAGATGAAATTAAAAATTTCTTACAAGTTTGTCCTAAAGAAATGTTAAATAAATTAGAAAACCCCATTACTAATAAAAGTTTAGTTGGAAAAGCTAGTTAACTTTTTTGATTATAGATTTTAACTCTTTACAAATTATATCTAAATTTTTTTTTGAAGAAAGGCTATGATCTCCGTTTTTTATTACAAGTAGTTTTTTTTCTGCATTAGGAAAAATTTTTAAAACTTTTCTTGAATATTTTACTGGAACCACCTCATCCTTCTGCCCATGAACCATAGTTACAGGATTTGTATTATATAATTTTCTGTTAAGAACTTTATTGCTGGTTTTTTTACCGTCTAAAATTAGCTGTTTTGTTATTAAATACTCATAATCACCATTTTTAATTTTTGAGATACCTTTTTTTAAAATTTCACTTTTTGTTTTTTTTGGAAATTTTTTCCACATAATTCTTGTAAGAAATTCAGGAGCAGATCCAATTCCTAAAAAACCTTTGATTTGCAAACTAAAATATCTATGCATTAATAAAGAAATCCAGCCACCCATGCTAGATCCAATTAGTATAAAGTCATTCTTTTTAACTATTTTACTTATTGTAATTCTTGCATCATTGGACCATTTAGTGATGTTACCTCTTGTAAATTCTCCTGATGATCTTCCATGACCAAAGTATTCTAGAGCTAAAAATCCAAGTTTATTTTGAATGGCATATTTTAAAAATTTCTTTGGTTTATCGCCATCAATATCGGATGCAAAACCAGGCAAAAAAACTACGTAAAGATTTTTTTTATAATTATTTGCTATATATCTTAGTTTTTTATATTTAGAAATTCTTAGAAATTTATATTTTTTCATATAAAGTAATTATATTGACCAAGTATAAAATATTATTACCACATGCAGCCTAAATTAAAAGTCCTACAAGTAATTCCTAAACTAGGTTACGGTGGCGCCGAAACTGGTTGTTATGATATTGCCCATTATTTACCAGAGAATAATGTTGGGTCATATTTAATAACAAGTGGTGGTGAATTATTGAAATTTATTGATAAAAAAAAAGTTAAAGTAATAAGACTCCCAGTTCAATCTAAAAATCCAATACTTATTCTTCTAAACTCTATAATTATTTCAGTTATTATTTTAATTAATCGGATAAACATAGTCCATGTGAGAAGTAGAGCTCCAGCTTGGTCATGTTTAATAGCAACTAAGATTACTAGAAGAAAATTTGTTACTACTTTCCATGGAACATACAATTTCAATAGTAATATAAAAAAATTTTATAATTCAGTTATGGTCAGATCAGATTTAATTATTGCAGGATCAAATTTTATATTTTCACATATTAAAGAAAACTATTCAGAGTATTTATCTGATAAAAAAAAATTACTTTCAATTTTTCGTGGTATTAATACAGATTATTATGATGCTTCTACGACTCTAGAAGCTGATGAAGATAATCTGTTTAAATCCTGGGAATTGATTGTTGGTAAAAAAATAATTTTATTACCTGGAAGGCTTACTGCTTGGAAGGGCCAAGAAATGTTTTTAGAAGCTTTAAACAAAGTAAACATTCAATTAGGTAACGATGCATTCATAGCAATTATTCTTGGCAATGATCAGGGGCGAGACCTTTACAAAAAAAAACTCATTAGACTTGTTGAGCAATATAGACTTACAAATCAAATTAGATTTATCGACCACTGTAAAAATATGCCATTGGCCTATAAAATTTCAGACATAGTCATTTCCGCATCAATAGAACCAGAGGCATTTGGTAGAGTATCAGTTGAAGCACAATCCATGCAAAAAATGATTATAGCGAGTAATTTAGGTGGGTCTAATGAAACTGTAATAGATGGAAAAACTGGAATTTTATTTGAAGCTGGAAACTCTGACGAATTATCTGAAAAAATAATTAAAGTAATGAATATGGACCCTAATGAAATCAGTAAAATGGGTAATAATGGAAGAGAAAATGCAGTAAAAAAATTTAATGTTGAAAAAATGTGTTTTTCTACTTATTCAGAATACAAAAAACTATTTAATTAATGCCAGATATTACATTACCAGATGGAAAAAAAATTAATTTTGAAAAAAGTATTTCAGGATTTGAAGTTGCAGAAAAAATTAGCAAATCTTTATCAAAACAAGCCTTGCTAATAAGCGTTGATGGAGAATTAAAAGATTTAAATCATAATATTTCTAAGGATTCTTCAATTAAGATATTTACTTCAAAAGATAAAGAAGGCTTAGAGACCATAAGACATGATACTGCTCATATACTCGCTATGGCAGTTCAAGAATTATTTCCAGGGACGCAAGTTACAATAGGGCCAGTTATTGAAGATGGTTTTTATTACGATTTTGCAAGAAAAGAACCTTTTACAACAGAAGATTTAGAAAAAATTGAAAATAAAATGAAAGAAATAGTAGATAGAGATGAAAAAACTTACAGAGAGGTTTGGAAAAGAAGTGATGCAATTGAACATTTTAAAAAAAAGGGAGAAATGTATAAAGCTGAGATAATTGAAAGTATTCCGGAGGGTGAGGATGTTTCTTTATATTTTCATGGAGATTGGCATGATTTGTGCAGAGGCCCTCATTTAAGTTCAACTGGTAAAATTGGAAAATATTTTAAATTAACAAAAGTCTCAGGTGCTTACTGGAGAGGTGACTCTAATAATGAAATGTTGCAAAGAGTTTATGGGACTAGTTGGTCTACTCAAAAAGAATTAGATGACTATTTAAATAGAATAGAAGAAGCGGAAAAAAGAGATCATAGAAAAATTGGAAAAGAAATGGATTTATTTCATTTTAGAGAAGAAAGTCCTGGATCTGTATTTTGGCATCAAAAAGGATGGAGCTTATTCCAAAAACTTATTTCGTACATGAGAATGAAGCAAGAAACTGCAGGATATCAAGAAATAAATACACCAGAAATATTGGATCGCTCACTATGGGAGAAATCTGGTCACTGGGAAAAATTCGGTGCTAATATGTATACATCTACTACACCAGATGAAAAAGTTTTTGCAATAAAACCGATGAATTGTCCAGGTTGTGTTCAAGTTTTTAATCAAGGCTTAAAAAGCTATCGAGATTTACCACTTAAAATGTCAGAATTTGGAAAGGTTCATAGGTATGAGCCTTCCGGGGCACTGCACGGATTATTGCGTGTTAGAGCCTTTACTCAAGATGATGCACATATTTTTTGTACTGAGGAACAAATTACGGAAGAATGTTTAACTGTAACTAATTTAATTTTGGAAATTTATAAAGATTTAGGATTTGAAGACGTAATTTTAAAATATTCTGATCGACCAGAATTAAGAGTTGGTGATGATCAAGTTTGGGATAAATCAGAGGCTGCTTTGCTAGAAGCAATTAAAGCAACAAAATTAGAATATTCTATTAATAAGGGTGAAGGCGCTTTTTATGGTCCAAAAATTGAATTTGTTTTAAGAGATGCTATCGGAAGAGATTGGCAATGTGGAACTTTGCAAGTAGATTTAAACCTACCCGGCAGATTAGGCGCCTCATTTGTTGATAGTGGTGGAGATAAAAAAGTTCCTGTTATGTTGCATAGAGCATTATTTGGATCGTTAGAAAGATTCATTGGAATTTTAATTGAAAATTATTCTGGAAAATTACCTTTTTGGCTTTGCCCTATACAAACTATAGTTATACCTATCTCAAGTGATTTTGATGATTATGCAAAAGAAGTTAATAATCAGTTAAAAAAAGTAGGATTAAGTTCTGAAGTAGATTTAAAAAATCACAATTTAAATTACAAAATTAGGGAACATTCATTAACTAAAGTACCAATGCTCCTAATATGTGGAAAAAAAGAAGTTGACAGCAACACAGTAACTATTAGAAGATTGGATTCTAAAAAACAAGAAACTATGGATTTAAAAGAATTCTTAAGAAAATACTCTGCTCTCAATAAAGCACCTTCAATCTAAGTGGCAGATTTTAAACAAAACTATTTCCAGAGAAGAACAAAAGCTAGAGGCCCTAGAATAAATCAAAGAATAACTTCTCAGGACGTCCAGGTTATTGCAAGTGATGGTGATAACTTAGGAATTCTAAATTTACAAGATGCAATTAGTAGAGCTAAAGATCAAGGTTTGGATTTAATTGAAATAGCACCTAACGCAAAACCTCCAGTATGTAAAATAATGGATATGGGAAAATATAAATATGATGCCCAAAAAAAAGCTAATAAAGCAAAGAAAAAACAGAAAAAGATTGAACTGAAAGAAATTAAATTACGACCAGTTACTGAAGTTCACGATTATTCATTTAAAATAAAAAATGCTCAAAAATTTATTGCAAAAGGTGATAAGGTAAAATTTACAATTAGATTTAAAGGGAGAGAGCTTCAGCATTCTAGTTTAGGCCACGAGCTTATGGATAAGATAAAAATAGATATGGAAGCTATTGGACGCGTAGAACTTCAGCCGAAGTTTGATGGCAAGCAAATGATCATGGTTATTCAGCCTTTATAAGCTATATTTGTAGTTGTAAATTAATAACAATATTTGTATAAACCCTCAAAAAAATTATGCCTAAATTAAAAACAAAAAGTTCAGCAAAAAAAAGATTTAAAGTTTCTGCAAGAGGAAAAGTTATAACTGCTCAAGCGGGTAAAAGACACGGTATGATAAAAAGAACTAATTCACAGATTAGAAAGCAAAGAGGAACTACGGTGCTATCTAAGCAAGACAGCAAGATTGTAAAATCTTACATGCCGTATAACTTGAGAGGATAAAATGGCTAGAGTAAAAAGAGGTGTAACTAGTAGAGCAAAACATAAGAAAGTTTTAAAAGCTGTTAAAGGTCAATGGGGCAGAAGAAAAAATACTATAAGAGCTGCAAGACAGGCTATGGAAAAGGCTATGCAGTATGCTTATAGAGACAGAAGAAATAAAAAAAGAGATTTTAAATCACTTTGGATTACAAGAATAAACGCTGGTGTAAGAGCTGAGGGCATGACTTATTCTAAGTTTGTTAATGGTTTAAGCAAATCAGGCATAAAAATTGACAGAAAAATTCTTGCTGAAATTGCTTATGATAATCCTGAAGCTTTTAAAACTATAGTTAAAAAAGCTCAAGCAGCGTTGAATTAATATTCATTGTTGTTTTTCTAGAGTTAACAAATATTCTACAAATATGTCCGATTTAAAAAAAATTAAAGACGAGTATTTGAATAAACTAGACAGTGATTTACATATTGAAAGTGTAAATCAAATAAAAACAGAATTATTTGGTAAAAATGGAAAGATTTCTAATTCTTTTAAAACATTAGGGTCTTTGCCAAACGATGAAAGAAAAAAGTTTGCATCAGACTTAAATTCAATAAAAGACGAACTACAAGATAAAATAAATTCTAAACTTAAAGAAATTGAAACAAAAGAGATTAACTCTAAACTTGAAAATGAAAAAGTAGATGTAACATTACCCGAGAGAGAATTTAGTCGAGGAAAAATCCATCCTGTTTCACAAGTAATTGATGAGATATCATCAATATTTTCAGAAATTGGATTTAGCGTTGAAGAAGGACCAGATATAGAGAATGAGCATTACAATTTTACTGCATTAAATACTCCTGACAATCATCCAGCTAGAGATATGCATGACACTTTTTATTTAGATAACAATAAAGAATTATTATTAAGAACGCACACTTCTCCAGTACAGGTTAGAACAATGTTAAATGGAAAGCCTCCATTCAAGATTATAGCACCAGGCAGAACATATAGATCTGATAGTGATCAAACTCATTCTCCTATGTTTCATCAAGTCGAAGGCCTTCATATTGATAAAGATATAAATATGGGCCATCTAAAAGGATGTTTAAACTATTTTATAAAATCATTTTTTGAAGTGGACAAAATCAAAATGAGATTTAGACCAAGCCACTTTCCTTTTACTGAGCCATCTGCAGAAGTGGATATTGGTTATGAAATAAAGAATGGAAAAATAGTTATTGGCGAGGGAGATAAGTGGTTAGAAATTCTAGGTTGTGGCATGGTACATCCAAATGTGCTTAAAAATGTAAAAGTAAATCCAGATAAATACCAAGGTTATGCTTTTGGTATTGGAATAGATAGACTTGGAATGCTTAAGTATGGAATCAATGATTTAAGAGCTTTTTTTGAGACTGACTATAGGTGGCTTAACCATTTTGGCTTTGATCCATTAGATGTTCCATCAAATTATAGAGGTCTTAGCAGATGAAATTTACTATAGGTTGGTTAAAGGAGCACCTCGACACCCAAAAAAAAGATAATGAGTTAATTGAAAAACTAACAAATATTGGTCTGGAAGTTGAGAGTTTTGAAAATCTAAGTTCTAGTTTAGACAGTTTTAAAGTAGCAAAAATTATTAATGCTGAACAGCATCCGAATGCAGATAGACTTAGAATATGTGATGTTGATATTGGGTTGGATAATACTGTTAAGGTAGTATGTGGAGCACCAAATGCAAAAAAAGATCTTTTAACTATTTATGCAGGTCCTGGATCAATAATTCCAAAAAATAACATGAAGCTTTCAGTTAGCAAGATTAGAGGGGTTACTTCTTATGGAATGCTGTGTTCAGAATCTGAACTAAATTTATCAAATGAAAGCGAAGGAATAACAGAACTATCAACTAGTAAATACTCTGATAAAATTGGTAAAAACTTTTTTAATAGTAATACTGAAAAAGTTGTAGATTTATCAATTACACCTAATCGTCCTGATTGCTTGGGGGTAAGAGGTATAGCTAGAGATCTTGCTGCTGCTGGAGTTGGTAAATTAAAAAAAATTTCACTTAAAAATATTAAAAATAATGGGTCACAAAAAATTAAAGTTTCAATCACAAAAGATAAAAATCAAGGTTGTACGGTATTTGGTAGTTGTTTAATTGAGGGTGTTACTAATGAAGAAAGTCCTAAATGGCTTAAAGAAAAAATTATTTCACTTGGTCAAAAACCAATTTCAGCAATTGTTGATATTACAAATTATGTAATGTTAGACTTAAATAGACCACTTCATGCATATGATGCAGATAAAATTGACAAAGAAATTATAGTAAGAAATTCAAAAAAGGGTGAAACTTTCGAAGCTCTTGATAACAAAGAGTATAAATTAGGTGATGATATGTGTGTTATTTCTGATAAATCGGGAGTTTTAGGCTTGGGAGGAATCATTGGAGGAACACGTTCTGGAACCGAAATTAATACTAAAAATATTTTATTAGAATCTGCTTATTTTATTCCTAGATCAATTAGAAAAACTTCAAAATTATTAAATATTGATACTGATGCAAAATTCAGATTTGAAAGAGGAATTGATACTCAATCAATCGAATTAGGTTTGTCAAAAGCTGCTCAATTGATATCTGAGATTTGTGGTGGTAAAATTAGTAATTTTGATATTCAAAAAACAGATAAGCATGAAAAGAATAAAATTAAATTTAACGTCTTCTTATTTGAAAAAATAACTGGTTTTAAAGTAAATGATAATGAAATAATTAAAATTTTAACTGATCTAGGATTTGAAGTTACTAAGGAAAAATTTGAATTAGAATTAAAAATACCCACTTGGAGACCTGATATAACTCAATCAATTGATATAGTCGAAGAAATAGTAAGAATTATAGGGTATGAGAACATTGAAACCTTACAACCTGAAAAAACTAAAATAAAAGATACTTTAAACGTACAACAAAAACTCTTTCACTTTCTTCAACGTTCTGTGGCATCTAAAGGTTATTTTGAGACTGTAACATGGTCATTCACAGATTCAAAAATAAACAAACTTTTTAAAGAAAATTTAAAAGAAATAAAAATAGTAAATCCAATAAGTTCAGACTTAGATGTTTTGCGAAATTCGATATTCACAAATTTGACTTTTTATTTAAAGAAAAATTTAGATAGAGGATTTAAAGATATTTCGCTGTTTGAAATTGGACCAATTTTTAAGGACAATAAGCCTGGTGAACAATTGACAGTAATTGGTGCAATTAAATCAGGAAAAATATCAAGATTAAACTGGAACGAAAAAGACAGGGTAGTTGATGTTTTTGACGTGAAGAGAGATGTAATTCAGACACTAGTCGAGGCTGGATACGACAGACAAAGTTTTTTTGTAAAAGATGAATCCCCTTCATATTATCATCCAGGTAAATCTGGTTCTATTTATCTTGATAAGGATGAAATAGAGCCTGTTGCTTTTTTTGGTGAAATCCATCCAAATATTTTAAAAAAACTTGATATTAAAACTGAAGGTCTAGTTGGTTTTGAAATTTATATGGATTATCTAAAGGAGAATAAAATTAAGCTTAAAGATCTAAAAACAAATTTTGAATACTCAGATTATCAAAAATCGGAAAGAGACTTTGCATTTGTTGTAGATAAAAATTTTAAGGCACAGGATTTGATTGAAATTATATCATCAATTGATAAAAATTTAATACGATCTATTAAAATTTTTGATATTTATGAGGGTGAAAATATTCCTCAAGACAAAAAGTCGATAGCTCTAAATGTAACAATTCAATCATCTGAAAAGACTTTAGAAGAGAGTGATCTTGAAAAAATTAATAAATTAATTATTTCGACTGTAGAGACTAAGTCCGGCGCAAAAATTAGGTCCTAAATGTCCACTGAAATTGATAATATTAGAAATTTTGCAATCATTGCCCATATAGACCATGGCAAATCAACTATAGCAGATAGAATTATACATAAATGTGGTGGTTTAACAGATAGAGAAATGAAAGCTCAAGTACTTGACTCAATGGATATTGAAAGAGAGAGAGGTATAACTATTAAAGCTCAAACGGTAAAATTAAATTATAAATCTAAAGATGGCAAAATTTATATTCTAAATATCATAGATACCCCAGGTCATGTTGATTTTAGCTATGAAGTAAGTAGATCTTTGTATGCTTGCGAAGGTTCGATATTAATTGTGGACAGTACTCAAGGGGTTGAAGCTCAAACATTAGCAAACGTTTATCAAGCTCTTGATATAAACCACGAAATAATACCAGTTTTAAATAAAATTGATTTACCAGCTTCAGATATTGATAGAACAAATAAACAAATTGAAGATGTAATAGGTATTGATACATCCAATGCTGTTCCATGTTCTGGAAAGACTGGTGAAGGAATTGATGAAATTTTAGAGCAAATTATCCATACTCTGCCAGGTCCAAAAGGTGAAAAAGATGAGAAACTGAAGTGTTTATTAGTAGATAGTTGGTATGACACTTATCTAGGTGTAGTCATTTTAGTAAGAGTAATTGATGGAAAAATTAAAAACAATATGAAAATTAAAATGATGTCTACAAATCAGGAATATTTTGTTGAGAAAGTTGGTGTTTTTACACCCAAACCAAAAGATGTTGATGAACTTAATTCTGGAGAGATTGGGTTTATAACAACAGGAATAAAAATATTGTCAGAGACAAAAGTTGGAGACACTATATGTGATGCTTCTAAACCATTATCAGTGTCATTACCTGGCTTTAAGCCAAGTAAACCGGTAGTGTTTTGTGGATTATTTCCAGTCGATAGTTCTGAGTATCAAAAATTAAAAGACGGATTAGCTAAATTAAAATTAAATGACTCTAGCTTTTCTTTTGAGCCTGAGTCTTCTTCAGCTTTAGGCTTAGGTTTCAGGTGTGGTTTTTTAGGTTTGTTGCACTTAGAAATAGTTACAGAAAGGCTTGAAAGAGAATTTGATATAAATCTATTAACTACAACTCCTGGCGTTGTATATAAGATCCATATGAACAATGGTGAGATAAAAGATTTACAAAATCCATCAAGTTTACCAGATCCAAGTTTGATAAAATTTATTGAAGAACCTTGGATCAAAGCAACTATTATTACTCCTGATCAGTATCTTGGTCCTATAATGAAAATATGCCAAGATAAAAGAGGAGTTCAAACAAACTTAAGTTACTCTGGAAATAGAGCAGTTGTAAATTATGAATTACCATTAAATGAAATAGTATTTGATTTTAATGATCGATTGAAATCTATGACAAGTGGATATGCTAGTTTCGATTATGAAATAATAGGCCATAGGGAAGGAGATCTTGTTAAGATGGGTATTCTAGTAAATACAGAACCAGTAGATGCTCTAGCTATGATGATTCATAAAGATTTTGCTCAGAAAACTGGTAGAGAGGTTTGTGAAAAATTAAAAGACTTAATTCCAAGGCATAATTTTATGATACCAGTTCAAGCAGCAATAGGTGGAAAGATTATTGCAAGAGAAACAATTAAAGGTTTTAAAAAGGATGTTTTAACAAAAATTCACGGTGGTGGAGCTACAGATAGAAAAAGAAAATTACTTGAAAAACAAAAAAAAGGAAAAGCAAGGGCTAAACAATTTGGAAAAGTTGAGATCCCACAAGAGGCATTTATAGGTGTGCTCAAAATATCTAAAGAAAAATAAATGGAGAGGTGGCCGAGTGGTTGAAGGCGCACGCTTGGAAAGCGTGTATAGGGGAAACTCTATCATGGGTTCGAATCCCATTCTCTCCGCCATAAATTTTCAACTTAAAAATGGCTTTTATTTAAAAAAATCAAAAAATAGAAAATTTTTTTAAAAAATCTAATATTATTATTGATAATACTTACTAATTTAAGCTTAAAGTCCTAAGAGATTTTATTAAAAATTTCAAAAATGGTATAAAAGATTATTCCTTATAAAAATTAATGACAAAAAATAACCCTAATACTTATCAAGCAGACTCCATTAAAGTTTTAAAAGGTCTTGAAGCAGTAAGAAAAAGACCTGGTATGTATATTGGTGATACAGATGATGGAACTGGTTTGCATCATATGGTCTATGAAGTTGTAGATAATTCTATTGATGAGGCATTAGCAGGTCATTGTAAAAAAATTGAAGTAAGTATAAATTCTGATGGGTCAATTACAGTTGAAGATGACGGTAGAGGCATACCAGTTGATTTTCACAAAGAAGAGAAAAAATCAGCTGCAGAAGTTATAATGACTCAACTGCATGCTGGTGGTAAATTCGATCATGATTCCTATAAAGTATCTGGAGGTCTACATGGTGTTGGAGTTTCAGTAGTTAATGCTCTTTCGCAAAAATTAGAATTATATGTTGAAAGAGAAGGACAAAAATATTTTGTTGAGTTTATAAATGGTGAAACTAAAATACCACTAAAAGTAACAGGCAAGTCAAAAAATACTGGCACAAAAATTAATTTCTTACCTTCCAAAGATATTTTCTCATCTACAAAATTTAGTTTTTCAATTATTCAAAAAAGAATGCGTGAGTTAGCGTTTTTAAATAAAGGAATTAAAATCATACTTAATGACTTAACTCAAAAAAAAACAAAGACTCAGGAATTTAAATTTGAAGGTGGTATAAATGAGTTTGTTGAATTTTTAGATGAAAAAAGAGAAAAATTAAAAAATAAGAATGATAATGATTTGTTTAGAAAGCCAATTTATATCGAAGGAATAAAAAGCAATATAGATGTTCAATGTTCATTAAAATGGAATGCAGGGTATAATGAGGATGTGTACCCCTATACTAATAATATCTATCAAAAAGATGGAGGAACACATCTTTTAGGATTTAGAAGTGCATTAACAAGAGTTGTAAATAAATATGCATCAGAGCAAAATTTATTAAAAAAGAGTAAAGTTTTACTGTCTGGAGACGACATTAAAGAAGGTTTAACATGTGTTCTTTCTGTAAAAATCCCAGATCCTAAATTTTCCTCTCAGACAAAAGATAAATTAGTTTCTTCAGAAGTAAGAAATATTGTTGAAGGAATAGTTAATGAAAAATTGTCAATTTGGTTTGACCAAAATCCGTCTATTTCAAAAATAATTTTAACAAAAGTAATTCAGGCTGCAGTCGCAAGAGATGTGGCCAAAAGAGCTAGAGAAAACGTAAGAAGAAAAGGGGCTTTAGAGCTCACTGGATTACCTGGAAAATTGGCAGATTGTCAAAATTCAAAACAAGAAGGAACTGAATTGTTTATTGTTGAGGGAGACTCAGCTGGAGGATCAGCTAAACAAGGAAGAAACAGAGAGTATCAGGCAGTATTACCATTGAGGGGAAAAATTTTAAATACATATACTGAGATAAATGGTTCAAAAAAAAATGGAAATCAAAATGACCTAAGAACAAAATCATTATCGAAGATGATTTCTTCAAATGAAATTGTTACATTGATAAATGCTCTCGGGTTAGATCCTAAAACAGAGGAAATAGATTTAGAGGATTTAAGATATGGAAAAATTATAATCATGACAGATGCAGACGTTGATGGTTCACATATTAGAGCGCTACTTTTAACTTTTTTTAATAATATCCCTTTTAATAAATTAATAGAAAAAGGTCATGTCTATTTAGCTCAACCACCTCTTTTTAAAATTAATAAAGGCTCAAAAGGTATTTACATAAAAGATGAAAAAGATCTTGAAAATTATATAATTAAGAATTCTAAGGATATAAAAAAAGTCAAAAAAAATTCTAAAGAATTTGACAAAGTTATTCAATTAGAGAAGTCTAAACTAAACATTCAACGATTTAAAGGTCTTGGAGAAATGAATCCTGAAGAATTATGGAATACTACTTTAAATCCAGAGACTAGAAATTTACTTCAAGTTCAATATTCAAAAAATCTTCAAAAAGATCAAAATCTTATACAAACATTAATGGGTAACGATGTTGCTTCTAGAAAAGATTTCATTGTAGATAACGCTATAAATGTTGTTAATTTAGATATTTAATTAATGGAGTTAGGTGGCAAATCCAAATCGTCGTACTTAAACAAAATTACATATGTTAATTTAAGATGGATAGGCGTAATAGGTCAATTTATTACTATAAATGTAGTTGCATTCTTATTCAAATTTGAATTTAATTTTATACTAGCAAATATTATAGTTTTAGCAGGTGCTATAAGTAATATTTTCTTATTTAATTTCTTTAAAAAAAATCAGTTACACGAAAAAATATCTTTAACTTTTCTTACCCTTGATATTATACAATTAAGTTTTTTGCTTTATTTAACTGGCGGTACTATAAATCCATTCTCAATATTCCTTATAATACCAAGTATATTTGCCTCAAATAGTTTAAGCATAAGAACAAATATTTTATTAATAATTTTGACAATCTCTTCAATTATTTTACTTACTTTCTATCATCAAGAACTACCTTCACCATTAAATGAGTATATTTTTAGTAATTATTATTATTATTCAGTCCCTTTAGCTTTAATTATTGCGCTTATTTTCCTTAGTTTTTTTGCTTTAACATTTGGAAATGAGTCAAGAGTCAGAAAAGATGCATTAGATAAAATTCAGGAGGTTATTTCTAAAGAGAATGAATTAGTCTCACTAGGTGGACAAGCTGCAGCAGCTGCTCATTCTTTAGGTACACCGCTTTCTACAATTAAAATTATTTCTCAAGATTTGTATGATAATTTCAAAAATAATGAAGAATTCAAAAAAGATGTTGATTTACTTTTAAGCCAAGTTGATAGATGCAATATAATATTAAAAAAATTATCATTAAATCCTGTAGTTGAAGATGATTTTATAGATAAGGATATTACTCTGCATAACTATGTCAAAGAAATTGTGAATTCTTTTAAAGAAATATCAGATAAAAACTTTATCATTAATAATGAGCAGAATTATAATTCTTTTGAAATTTCAAAATTAATTGAAGTTATTTATGGTATAAGAAATTTTATTGGAAATGCAAATAAGTTTGCGAAAAAAAATATTTATATTTCAATAACAAGTAACAGTGAAAACTCTTCGATATCTATCGAAGATGATGGTTTGGGATTTCCAAAAGACATATTAGCCAAAATTGGAGATCCATATATAAAATCATTACAATCTAAAAATAAATCAAGAGCAGGATTAGGCTTAGGAATATTTATAGGAAAAACTTTATTAGAAAAAAATAAGGCTAAACTTTTAATAAGGAATTCAGAGACTAGAGGTGGTGCAGAAATTAAAATTGAGTGGTCTAATAACGATTTAATTAGTCTTTAGTGAAGCTTTTTGTTTTCAAATAGTCCACTTAATTGATCTATCATTACATCCCCTAGTTCTTGTACATCGGAAATTTTGATAGCTTTTTGGTAATATCGGGATACATCATGACCAATTCCTATAGCTAATATTTCTACTTCACTTTTATTCTCAATAAATTTAACGATTTTTTTTAAATTTTTTTCTAAAAAATCTCCTGAATTAACAGATAAAGTCGAGTCGTCAACTGGTGCTCCATCTGAAATAACCATAAGAATTTTTCTTTCTTCTTTTCTTTTCTTTAATCTATTAAATGCCCACGTTATAGCTTCGCCATCTATATTCTCTTTTAATAAACCCTCTTTTAGCATCAATCCTAAATTCTTTTTTGATTGTCTCCAATGAGAATCTGCACCTTTGTAAATTATGTGTCTTAAATCATTAAGTCTTCCAGGATTTTTCTTTTTTCCCAACCTGTTCCACTCCTGGCGACTTTTACCACCTTTCCAATTTTTCGTTGTAAAACCCAATATTTCAACTTTAACCGAGCATCTCTCTAAGGTTCTGGATAAAATATCAGCACATATTGCAGCTATTGTTATTGGTCTACCTCTCATTGACCCAGAGTTGTCAATTAAAAGAGTCACAATTGTATCTTTAAAGTCTAAATCTTTTTCTTTTTTAAATGATAAAGAATTGTATGGATCAATGATAATCCTAGGTAATTTTGAACTATCTAACAATCCCTCTTCTAGATCAAATTCCCATGATCGATTTTGTTTTGCCATTAATTGCCTTTGCAATTTATTTGCTAATTTAGTAATTAAATCTTGAAAACTTGTAAGCTGCTGGTCTAAATTTTTTCTCAGTTTTTGAATTTCTTCAGATGTATCTAGACTTTCTGCTTTAGCAACTTCATCAAATTCAGTTGTAAATATTTTGTATTCTTTATCACTTATACTTAAATTTTTTTTTTGTATAACATCTTCTGATTTTGTTTCCTCGTTATTTTCACTACCAAGCTGATCTTCAAGTCTAAACTCATTTACGTCATCCTCGCTATCCATTCCTTGGCTTATATTTTCATCTTCGCTTGTTTTACTAGAGTCATTATTATCTTTGTCTTCATTGTTATTAGAATTATTTTGATCTTGCGTATCATCATTTTCTTCATTTTCTTTTTCAGTTGTGTCATCATTTTCAAATATATCCATACTTTCTAAAATTTCAGAAAATTTAGCATTATATACTTCTTGATTTTCTAGATTTTTGTTTAAAAATTCAAAATGTTTATCTATTGACTTATTAAAATCTTTCTCCCAAAATTTAAGAATTTCTTTATTCTCTGGGTATAATTCGACATTAAAAAATTTGTTTGTCATATAAATTTCAAAAGCATCAACAATATTTGTATCTTCTTTTTTTATTATTTTTTCTTGTTTAAGATGTTGAAGTCTATTTTTATAATTTTCTTTAAAATTTTTAGAAATTCCCTTTAGCATTTCTGAACCAAGTAATTCATACCTTACCTTTTCTGCAAGTTGGTAGAGTGTTCTACATGAGGGATTTTGTGGATTGTTTTTATCTAGTAATTTTTTGTTTGAAAATCTTCTTTTTAAAGCCTCAGAATCTGTTTCAGCTCTTAGTTTTTTAAATTGATTTTTATCATTAATATTGTCAATTTCCCCAATATCATAAATTTTTTCGTCATTTTTTCTATTTTTAACAACTTTATAGTCATCCGAAATAACTTTGTAAGTTGATTGAAGGGCTTGTTTGAATTTTTCTTTAATACTATCTTCTTTGTTCATCAAATTTGAATATTCATCATTGATTCTGGCAGTTCGTCCCCAAAACATCTTTGATAATATTCAGCAATAGTATTTTTCTCAGCATCATCGCATTTGTTTAAAAATGTTACTCTAAATGCATATCCGATATCTTTAAAAATTTCAGAATTTTCTGCCCAATGCAAAACTGTTCTAGGACTCATTACTGTAGATATATCACCTGCCATAAAACCTTTTCTTGTAAGTGAAGCAACTTTTATCATGTTTGAAACTTGTTCTTTACCTTTAGGATTATTTAAATTTTTGTTCTTACCTAATATAATTTCCATTTCTTTATCTAAACTAAGATAGTTTAATGTGGATACAATATTCCATCTATCCATTTGTCCCTGATTAATTTGTTGTGTACCGTGATACAATCCAGTTGTATCACCTAGTCCCACAGTATTTGTTGTTGCAAAAAGCCTAAAAAATTTATTTTGTTTAATAACTTTATTTTTATCTAATAAAGTAAAGCTACCTTCAGACTCGAGTACTCTCTGAATTACGAACATTACATCTGGTCTTCCAGCGTCATATTCATCAAAAACTAAGGCCACAGGATTTTGAATTGACCAAGGTAGTATTCCCTCTTTAAATTCAGTTACCTGTTTACCATCTTTTATTACTATCGAATCTTTGCCTATTAAGTCAATCCTACTAACATGACTATCGAGATTAATTCTTATGCAAGGCCAGTTTAACCTAGCAGCAATTTGTTCAATATGCGTTGATTTTCCAGTTCCATGGTACCCTTGAATTAAAACTCTTTTGTTAAAAGAAAATCCTGACAAAATAGCTAATGTTGTGTCTTTATCAAACTTATAAGTCTTGTCGATTTCTGGGACGTACTCACTTGATTTTGAAAATGCATCAACTTCCATGTCACTTTCGATACCAAAAGTTTGTTTTATAGATAACTTAATGTCAGGGGTGTGATTAATATTTGGTGTCAATTTTATCCTTATATGTATTTTTTAATTGAGTATAAGCTAAAGTAATTACTTTAAGCTTGTCTTCAAATTTTTTATTTCCAGAATTCATATCAGGGTGAAATTTTTTGACAAGCTTTTTAAATTTTTCTTGAACTTTTTCCCATTTCAATCCAACGCTAACCCCCAATATATTAAAGGCTTTTAAATCATTGTTATTAAACTTAAATTTATTCATATTATTAAAATCATTATTAAATTTAAATTTATCCATCTCATCTTTTAAAGCATTACTCCAAAGAACTTTGAAGAAATTATCAGATGAACTAAAACTTTGTGTTGGTTTGTGCCAAGTCATGTCAGATCTTAAAAAATCAACTATTTGTTGATCACTCATACCTGTAAAATAATTCCAACTTTTATTAAATTCTTTAACATGGTTTAAACATAATAATCTATAGTCTTTGCTATTATCCCTTTCTTTGGGTGCTTTAAAAAGACCTTCCTTGGAACAATTATTCCAATCACAAATATTTTTCATGATGTATAATACTTTATAAAATGAATATTAATCAACTAATTGAAACTGTAGAAAAAAAAATTTTGTCGCAGGATTGTATTTCAAAAGTTTATATAGAGGACAAGTCATTTCTGCACAAAAATCACAAATCTAATGAGAATGGAAAATTTCATATTGTTCTTTCGATTGAGTCTGATGAGTTAAAATATAAAAGTAAGTTATACTCAACGAGGTTTATTTATAAAATTTTAGATAATGAATTAAAAAATTATATTCATTCATTGCAGATCAAATTACTTTAAACTGTTAAATAGATATTTTTTCAAATTTGAAGGACTGATCTGAAAGTCAATTATTATCTTTCCAAAATCTTTTATTAAAATTAGGTTAATGTCATCTGAATTATTTTTCTTATCGCTTCTCATATGATTCATAATTTTAGATATATTTTTTTTTTTCAATAATTTTTCAATTTTTGGTTTCATCTCAATTCTATCAATATGATTTAAAATAATATTAAATTTTTGTTTTGATAAAATTCTTCTTTTAAAACTGAAGTCTACTGCATTTTTAATACCTAAAATTACAGCTTCTCCATGGTTTAATTTTTTAGAAAAACCCAATGTAGACTCATAAGAATGAGCAAAGGTATGACCTAAATTTAATACCTTCCTGTACTTTTTCTCATTCTCGTCTTTTTCTACAACCCTTTTTTTTAAATTACAGCTTTTAATTATGGATCTTTCGATGAAAGGTGATTTTAATTCTAAAATTTTTTTTAAATTTTTATCTAAATAAAGAAAACTGTTAAAATTATCTATAATACTACTTTTTAATATTTCTGCATATCCACAAATAATTTCTCTTTTCGGTAAAGAAGCTAAAATATTCATATCAGAAACAACTAAATCAGGTTGATAAAAACTTCCAATCAAATTTTTTCCAAATTTGTTATTTACACCTGTTTTGCCTCCTATGGATGAGTCCACCTGAGACAGTAAAGTTGAAGGAATGTTTACAAATTTCATGCCTCTTTTAAATGTGCTTGATGCGAAACCAACAATATCTCCAACAATCCCTCCACCAAAAGAAATAATACAATCTTCTCTATTAAACCTTTTTTCAAATAAAACAGTATGAATTTTTTCAATGGTTTTGTAATTTTTATTTTTTTCTGATGCCGTTATTTCTATTTTAAAAAGTTTTTTTGTTTTTAACTTTTTATATAAAATTCTTTTAAACTTGTGAGGAATGTTTTTATCTGTAACTATTAAACATTTATTAAATTTTAGACGACTAGTTCTTAAAATTTTATCAATTTTACCTATTAAACCTCTTCCAATTATAATTGAGTAGTTTTTAGTTTTTGTTTTAATTGAAATTTTATTTGTATTCATAAATATCTAATATCTTATTTATAATTTCAAATTTGTCTAATTTATCACAATTAATTCTATGACTTGACAAACCATAAAATTTTGATCTTTCTTTTATTAAATTATTAATTTGACCCTTATTAAGATTGATCGCTAATGGTCTCTTCTTGCTTTTATATATCCTTTTTATTATTGTTTCATTTTTCCAATCTAGCCAAAAAGATAAACAATTTTTCTTACACATTTTTCTTATTGAGGGATTTATAAAACCTCCTCCACCTAAAGATATTACAGAATTTTCTGATTTAAGAAATTTTAAAGATATTTTTTCTTCAACTTTACGAAAATAGTTTTCTCCATATTTAATAAAAATCTCTGATATTTTAGAATTCTCTGTTTCTTCTATTTTTTTATCAATATCAATAAATGTTAAGTTTAGTTTTTTTGATAAAATTTTACCAATTGATGATTTCCCAGATCCCATCATACCAATTAATACAATATTTTTATTTGATTTCATGAGTTTCTATATTGAAAAAACACAAATATGTCTTATTTTGAAATTATTAAATTATATGCAATTTACAAAAAATACAAGTAAAGACAAATTTTTTAGTTTTGGGACAATTTCAAAAATTATAATTGCCGTTTTAATAATTGTATTTGGCTTTATTTTGATTAATCAGATTAATTTTCCTACATCAGATAAACAAATTGAAAAAATTTTACCAAATGAAAATTTCAAAACAATTAAGTAAGTTTTTAATTATTGCATCTTTTTTTTTGTTTGTTCAATCTACTCAGGCACAGGAAATCAAAGAGATCTGGTCAGAAATAGAAAAAAAGGAGGTTACCAATACTCAATCAACAATTGATGTTGGTACATCTAGTGACACAAATGAGTTTGAAGGTGTTAAAGTAAAACTTTCTGATGAAAATATTGTAGTAGATCAAAATTTAGATAACTCTAATATTTTGTTAGCTGGATTATTTGACCCTGATGATAATGACCTAAATCTTGATATGTGGTCAAAAACAGATGGAATAAAAATTAAAAAGTTGCTGGAAAAAATACAGTCTAAAAATTTATCAAGTTTCTCTGAAAGGTTAATGGATGTAGCATTATTAACAAATTCTTATGTTCCAAATCAAAATTTTTCATTAAATGAATTTGAAAATTTCACACTAGACCATCTAATTAAAAAAAAAGATTTTGATTTAGTTGAGGAATTTATTCAAAAAAATTCATCCATAAAAGATAAAGAAAGACTTATAAAACACGTAGCTGATTATTACTTGTCATTAAACAAAATAGAAAATTCATGCTCTGCTATTGAAAGTTTAAGTTTAATAACCGATGAATACTTAACATATTTCAAAATTTATTGTTTAATAACCCAGAATAAAAAAGATGAGGCTCAGTTGTTGTTTGATCTTAATTCTGAGCTAGATTCCTTGAATGACTTTTTTGTTAAAAAGTTTGAAGTGTTAATGGGATATGAAGATAACAATTTTGTATTGTCAGATGAAAATGTTCTCTATTTTCACTTATCTCATAAAACAGATAAGCAATTTTTATATTATCCATCTGTGGAGTCTAAAGAATTTATTTGGAAATATTTGTCTAACTCGAATTTACTCAAAAATTTAAATGATTTTAATCTAAGTGATATTGATCAGATAAAATTTTTAGAGAAAGCAACCAGTGAAGGCATTTTTGATGAAAGAGATCTATTGAATTTGTACAAAAAATTCCAATTTGAAATTGATGACCTTATTAATTATGAGTATGCATTAAAAAATTTAACAGATTATGAAGGAAGAGCGTTAATGTATCAGAGGTTTTTATTAACAGACAATCTTGAAAATAAACTGTCATTGTTATCAAAACTGAATAATTCCTTTGAAAACTCAAATTTTAAAAAATCGTTTGATGAAGAATTATCTAAGATATTAAAAAAAATGGAAAAAAAAAAAATTCCCCCAAAGTTTTCTGACTTTTACCAAACTAACTTAACCACAGAAAAAAATAGAAAAAATAAAATTAAGTTTAATAATGAAGTTTTTCATCAGTCAAAAGTATTAAATTATTTTTTGAATAAGCAAAGCTTGCCTAAAACACAAAAATTAACTGATAATTTGCTGTCTAAAATGAAAAAAGATAAAAACTACTCTTTCAACTTTAAAGATGTTGTATTATTGCAATCATTGAGATTAGATGGAATTCAAATAGATCAAATTGATGAACTTTCTATGTATAAATCTGAATTAAATTCTGAATTTGATAATATGATAGATAATAATGAGTCAGGCATGATATTATTAAAACTAGTTGAGATTATTGGTGAAAAAGAATTGGATGAATTAGATAATGAGTCACTAAATTTCATAATTGAAATTATGAATAGAACAAAATTAATTAGCTTGAGAAACGAACTATTGTTGGAAATTCTTCCATTAAAAGTTTAAAATACTTTAATCAATCATGACAATAAAAACTATTATAACTGAACCTAATGAGATTTTAAGACAATTCTCAAAACCAGTTTCAAAAGTGGGCAATGAAGAAAGAAAGTTAATGGATGACATGTTGGAAACTATGTATGCAGCTAACGGTATTGGTTTAGCTGCAATTCAAATTGGCATCCCCAAAAGAATTATAGTGATGGATATTTCAAAAGATGGAAAGAAAAATCCAATGTATTTTGTAAATCCAACAATTAAAAATAAAGATAAAGATAAAACAACTTATGAAGAGGGATGTTTATCTGTTCCAGATTATTTTGCAGAAGTTGAAAGACCTAAATATTGTGAGGTTGAATATTTAGATTATAATGGAGAAAATAAAATTTTAAAAGCTGATGGACTCCTTGCAACTTGTATACAACATGAAATGGATCATCTTGAAGGAATTTTATTTATAGACTACTTATCAAAATTGAAAAAAACGATGATTGTTAAAAAATTATCAAAAAGAAAAAATACTCCTGATAGAATTATTGTTTAATGAGCAAAAAAATTGCTTTCATGGGTACCCCCACCATTTCTGGGCAAATACTCAAATCATTGTATCAAAATGGTTTTGATATTGAGGTTGTTTATACTCAACCACCTGTAGTATCAAATAGAGGGCACAGATTAAATAAGTCACCAGTTCATATAATGGCAGAAATATTGAATATTCCTGTTAGAACTCCAATTGTATTAGATAATACTGAAGAAAAAAACTTTCTTCACAAACAAAATATAAGTTTAGGTATCGTTGTTGCTTACGGGCAGATTCTTAAAAAAAATATTTTAGAAATTCCAAAATATGGATGGATAAATATTCATTATTCACTTTTACCAAAATTACGAGGTGCAGCTCCCATTCAAAGAGCAATTATGGACAATGAAACATCAACAGGTATTTCTATTATGAAAATTGATGAGGGTTTAGACTCTGGTCCCGTCTGTAATCAATATTCTATAAATATTTTAGAAAATGAAAATAGTGAGGATCTGTCTCAAAGATTAAGTAATTTAGCATCTGAAAAAATTCTTCAAAATATCGATGATATATTGGATAATAAAGCATCTTTTAAAGATCAAGATCATAGTAAATCTACATATGCAAAAAAAATTAAAAAAGAAGAGGGAAAAATAAATTGGGAGGACAGTAATTTAAAAATAATAGGAAAAATTAATGGTCTATATCCTAATCCAGGAGGTTGGTTTGAATTTAAAGGGGAAAGATATAAGATACTAAAAGCAGAAAAATCATTTTTAAATGGAAAATCAGGGTATGTCTTATCAGATAATTTTGAGGTTGGTTGTGGTGAAAATTCAATAAAGATTATTGAGATACAAAGACAAGGTAAAACTGTTCAAAAAACTAAGGAATTTCTGCGTGGTAGCCAAATTACTAAAGGCACTGATTTGAATTAAATATGTTCAGATATCAAATTCTAATAGAATATGTTGGATCTTCTTTCATAGGATGGCAGGTACAAAAAAAAGGCAAAACTATACAAGGATTAATTCAAAAAAAAATTTCATATCTTTTAAATGAAAAAATTACACTTATTGGCTCGGGAAGGACAGATACTGGTGTTCATGCAATTGAGCAATCTGCACATTTTGATATCACTGAAAAAATCCAAAATTTAAATAAATTTTTAAAATCAATTAATTATTTTTTAAATAAATACGAAATAGCCATTTTAAAAATAAAAAGAAAAAATATGAAATTTCATGCACGTTTTTCTGCTAAAGAGAGAATTTATAAATATGTTATTTTCAATCAATTAAGTAAACCTATTCTTCAAAATAAGCGGGGATGGTTTGTTATTAAAAATCTCGAATTAGAGATAATGAAAAAAGCAGCAAAAAAATTAATTGGAACTCATAATTTTTCAACTTTTAGAGCATCTGGGTGTAATGCAAAGAGCCCAATAAGATCAATTAAATCAGTTAAAATTAAAAAGACAAAAAAGAAAATTGAATTAGAGTTTAGATCTCAATCATTTTTAAAACAACAAGTTAGATCAATGGTTGGTTGTTTAAAATATATTGGTGAAAAAAAGTGGACATTAAAAAAATTCACAAGTGTTATTAAATCAAAAAATAGAAATTTATGCGCACCGCCAGCACCAGCAGAAGGGTTATTTTTGAAAAAAGTGTTATACTAATTTTTCCTATTACCCATTGAGAATTTTTTATTAATTCTCCACCTTGACTCTGCTCTTACAATATAGCCACAGCAACTTTTTGACTTACATTTACAAGGGAATTGCTTGAAATCTTTGTCATAACCAAATCCATAGTCACAAGTTAATTCTTCACCTTTTTTAATATCCTTTATAGCCTTAACCCAAATTTTAAGCCCCTTGCCATCGTAGTCACAATTATTTTCACATGAATGATTTATTAGACCAGCTGTGTTCCATGAGAAATCTCCATCGAGATCATATCTTTTATTTATTGTAAATAAATATATTGGTTTACTATTATCATATTTATCAGAATTCTCTGTTTGTTTTTTTGTAATTAATTTTCCAATGTAATCTATTATTTTTTCACCTTCTCTTATATTTCTCGTGGCGTAAAGTCCTTTACCTTTTTTATCAATCTCAGACTTTTTAATCTTATATAATTTCATTTATTTGTGTTTAGTGATTAAAAAAATATTATCAATTAAATTCTATCAACGCATCAACATGTCTTTGGGTGCTACTTTGTAATGCTTTAAGATCATAACCACCTTCAAGAATTGAAACGACCCTACCATTACAAAAAGATTTAGAATATTCTAAAGTCCTTTTGGTAATTGTATAATAATCTTCTGTACTTAATCTCATTTGTGCTAATGGGTCGTCAATATGTGCATCAAAACCTGCAGAAAATAACAAAAATTCAGGCTTGAACTGCTTTATTTTATTTAAAACATTTTCGTATGCATTTAAATATACTTCAGATGTTGTTCCAGCTGCTAGTGGAATATTTAATACATTATTAAATTTTCCATTTTCCTTATGTGAACCTGAGCCGGGGTAATAAGGGTATTGGTGAGTAGAAACATACAATACCTTTTCATTATCATAAAAAATATCTTGAGTTCCATTACCATGGTGAACATCAAAATCAATTATTGCAATTTTTTTGTATTTATACTTTTCAATTAGGTAATTAGCACCAACGGCCACATTATTATAAATACAAAATCCCATAGCTTTATCTTTTTCTGCATGATGACCTGGAGGTCTTACAGCACAAAAAGCATTCTTAAGTTCTTTATTTTGTACTCCATCTATTGCTGTAATAATTGAACCTACTGCATCTTTAGTAGCATCTTTACTCCCAGGTGAAACAATTGTGTCACCATCTAAAAATACCAAACCCTTTTTTGGAAAAGATTGTTTGACATGATTAATATAGTCTAATGAATGAGTTTTATTTAAAAAAAATTCATCAAATTTGTTTGGTTTTTTCCATAAAAGATTTTTGTTACCTACTTTTTTAAAATTATCAATTATTGCAGTAACCCTATCAATTTTTTCTGGATGACCATTTCCTGTATTATGATTTTTATAAGTATCTGA
>CABXYN010000003.1 GCA_902516395.1 uncultured Pelagibacteraceae bacterium
ATTATCTATTACGATGATGAATCAAATCCAAAAAGAGCAGCTCAACTTGCAGAAAGATTAATTTCACAAGATGGTGTTGAATTTATGCTTGGACCTTACAGTTCAGGTTTAACTAAAGCGATTGCACCAGTAACCGAGAAGTATGGTGTTCCAATGGTAGAAGCTAACGGTGCATCAAGATCTTTGTTTACAAAAGGTTATAAATATTTATTCGCAGTGCTTGCGCCAGCGAACTTGTATTTAGACGTTGCAATCAGAACAGCGGTTGAGCTTAATGGTGGAAAAGGTGTAAGAATTGCACAAGCTTTTGAGCAAGATGCATTCTCACAAGACGTTAGATTAGGTATTTTAGATGCTGCAAAAGAAACAGGATCAAAAATTATAATCGACGATAAACTGCCAAAAGAGCTTAATGATATGGCAGCAACTTTAGCAAAAGTTAAAGCAACTAAGCCAGATGTTCTTGTTGTTTCAGGACACACAAAAGGTGCATTAACAGCTATTAGACAAATTGCCGAGATGAAAGTTGATGTTCCGATGTTAGCAATGACACACTGTGATGCTGCAAAATTATCTAAACAACATGGTGCCAATTCACAATATGCTTTGTGTGCTTCTCAATGGCACAAAACATTAACTTATAAAGATGATTTCTTTACTGATGGTATGACTTATGATGCAGACTTTACAAAAGAGTTTGGTTATGCACCACCATACCAAGCAGCAGAGTCTTCTGCAGCTTTGTTAGTGTTTAAAGATGCTTTTGAAAGAGCAGGATCTTTCGATCAAAAGAAAGTTAGAGATGCTCTTGCTGCTACTAACATGCAAACTTTTTATGGAAACATAAAATTTGCTGAAGGTGGTCAAAACGTCGATAAGCCAATGGTATTATTCCAAGTTATGTGTGATGATGCAGGAAAATGTGAAAATAAAGTTGTAGCTCCATTAAAATGGGCTTCAGCTGAATTAATTCACCCAATTCCTAAGTGGTCAGACAGATAATATAATAATGAACATAAGCCCCCTAATGCTAGGGGGCTTTTTTTTATAAGCATTTAAAATTTTATGGATTTTTTAATATTTCAAGTACCAATGTTAACAGTTCAAGCTACTCTGGATGGAGTATTGCTTGGTATCTTGTTCGCATTAATTGCATATGGAATGGCTCTTCAATGGGGAGTTATGAATATAATTAATATTGCACAAGGTGATCTAGTTATATTAGGCGGATACATTGCATACTTTATGTATCTTTATGGAATTCACCCAGCATGGGGAGTGATTGTTTCTCCAATCATCATGTATTTTGTTGGAGTAATTATCTACAAATTAGTAATTAACAAAGTAGTCGATAGAGATTTGTTCATCTCAATTCTTGCAACATTTGGAATAAGTATTTTATTTATGCAATTAATGAACTTTGCATTTGGAGCAGATGTCGTTCTTGCAAATTCAGGTTATGGAACAACTATGTTATTTGATAATTCTGTGACATTGCCAAATTCTAAGATATTTTCTGCATTTATTAGCATTGTTTTTGCCATTGGATTAGTAATCTATATGAAAAAATCTAAATTAGGTCGAGCTATTAGGGCTACAGCCCAAAATGCAAGAGCAGCAAAGATATTAGGCGTAGATACAGAAAAAGTTTATGCAGCCACTTTTGGAATTAATGCAGCTTTATGTGGTGTAGCTGGAGCATTAATCTCAATAACCTTTACAATCCACCCATATATGGGATTACCGTATACAATTAGATCTTTCATGATTGTAATTGTAGCAGGATTAGGAAACTTACCAGGTGTAGCAATGTCTGGAATGGGCCTTGGTATGTTCGAGGAATTTGCAGATTATATTCTAGGAACAGAATTTAGAATTGGATCTGTATTTTTATTATTAGTTTTAATTTTAGTTTACAGAAGATTTAAACTTTCGAAAAAGAGAGAATATTTAAAATGAGGAAGGTTAAAATTACTGATGACAAAGGAAATAATATTGAGGTTGATATAAAGAAATTTAAAAACCATCTAGATGAATACCATTCAAATGGTTCAAGTATTCACGAAGAAAAAGGACATTATTTTACGGTTAATAAATTATTTAGAGAGAAAATTAAAAATCTTTATGAACAAGAATAATTTAATTTTATATATATTTATCTTAACTTTTGGCATAGCTGCGCCATTTATATTTCCAGCTTTTAAAGTTCAGTTATCAATTCTTTGTATTTTAATAATTCTAGCTCTAACCTGGAATGTTCAAGGTGGAGAAATGGGATACAATACTTTTGGTAACATTCTTTTTTATGGACTGGGAATGTATCTTTGTGCCTCAGTACAAGTTGGAATGTTTTTTCCATTGGCAGAGTGGACTGAAGGAGGCGGCGAGAAAACATTTGTTCATACTCCAACACAGTTTTTTCAAGGAATGGCTGTTGGCCTAGCTGTGGCTGCTGTAGTACCAGCGATAGTAGCTGGACTAATAGGTTATTCAATTTTAGGATTGAGAGGACACTATTTTGCCATTTGTACGTTGGGTTTAGGAGTTGCAGCTGGAGAAATATCTGGTGGTATAGAAATTATAGGAGCAGGACAAGGTTTTACAACTCCTCCATTTCCAAACATTGGTAGCTTAGAAGCAAGAGGAGAATTTTTTTATTTTTGTAGTTTCATAGTTTTGGTTCTTACATTTATTGCAATTAAGGCAATCTATTCAACAAGATTTAAATTGGTGCTTAATGCCATAAGAGATAATGAAGATAAAGCAGAGGCGATGGGAATTCAAACTATGAAATATAAAATCATAGGTTGGATGATCTCTGCATTTTTCTGTGGTTTAGCAGGTGGAATTATGGGCGGACTTGTTGGTTATATAGACTCAACAGATGTAGCATTTGATGGAAGAGAAATGGGAGTATTTATGGTACTTATGGCAATATTAGGAGGTAAAGGAACTTTATGGGGACCTGTTATTGGAGCAACAGTATTTCATATATTTAAAGAGGGGTTTTGGACTTTTTTCCTTGGGTGGCAGTATGTTGCGCTAGGAGTTTTAATTATTGTAATAGTTATTTATTTCCCTGAGGGAATTATGGGATGGTTAAGAGAAAAGTATCCTGAAAGATTTGGTGAGGTAGTTGATGAAGCCGATCGAAAGGCCCAGGTAGAACTCAAATGAGTATTCTCGAAGTAAATAATGTAAGTAAATCTTTTGGAGGGGTTAAAGCTAATGTCGATATTTCAATGTCAGTTGAAAAAGGGAAAATTGTTGGATTGATAGGCCCTAATGGATCTGGAAAAACTACATTATTCAATTCTATAGTTGGTACTTATCCTATAGACCAGGGATCAATAAAGTTTAATGAAAAAGAAGTTTCAGAATTGCCCGTACCAGTGATTGCAAAACTTGGTTTGTTAAGAACGTTTCAGCAAACAAGAATTTATGGAAAATTAAATTGTGTAGACAATATGTTAATAAGTCATAAAGCTAGTGACGAAAGTTTAATCTCAATATTTTCAACTATCCCAAAAGATTTAACAGACAAAGCAGAGAATCTATTAAACTTTGTTGGACTATATCAAAAAAGAAAACTAAGAGCTGGAGATCTTTCATTTGGACAACAGAAATTATTAGAGCTTGCTATGGCATTAATGAATGAGCCAGAGATGTTATTATTAGATGAACCAACAGCAGGAATAAATCCAACATTAATAAATGGAATTATTGATAGATTAATAAAAGTTAATCAAGATTTTGGTATTACTCTTTTAGTAATAGAGCATAACATGAGAGTAATTATGCAATTGGCAGAAAGTATTTTTTGCCTAGCACACGGAAAAATGCTTGCTAATGGAACACCAGATGAAATTAAAAATGATAAGCGAGTAATAGATGCTTATTTAGGAGCACAATAATGGCTAATCAATATGAAGTATTAGGTAAAGCACCTGGTGCTGAGGATTTAAAAAAACTTTCGGAGGATAACATTCATTTAACAATTAAAGGTTTATCAGCTGGCTATGGTAAAATGGAAATTCTACATAATTTAGATTTGTTTGTCAGCAAGGCACAATCGTTATGCTTGATAGGTCCTAATGGAGCAGGCAAATCAACTATTCTTCATTCAATATATGGTTTTACGAATATTTTTTCTGGTAAAATTGAAGTTGATGGCAAAGAAATAACAAACCTTACACCTGCAGAGAAACTAAAATCTCAAGGAATAGCTTATATTCTTCAAGATAATTCTGTTTTTCCAGACATGACTGTAGAAGAAAACCTTTTAATGGGTGGATATATAAAAGATAAAACTGAAGAGTCATTTGAAGAAGCAGAGAGAGTTCTTCAGAAATATGAGAGATTAAGAAATAGAAGAAACCAACCAGCTAAAGTTTTGTCTGGTGGTGAGAGAAGATTGTTAGAAATATCTAGAGCTTTAGTAATGAAGCCATCTATTTTATTAGTTGATGAACCTTCAATTGGATTAGAACCAAGATATATTCAAATGGTATTTGAAATCTTAGATGATCTTCAAAAAAATGAGAAAAAAACAATTATATTGGTTGAACAAAATGCCAAAAAAGGTTTGGAGTTTGCCGACATTGGATATGTTTTAGTCTCTGGACAAACTGCTATTGCAGGTAAAGGAGATGAACTTCTAAATAATCCAGATGTGGGTCGTCTATTTTTAGGCGGTTGATGATCAACTCCAAATATTTTTTTCAAGGAATACTTGCATCAAAAAAGTTTGATAGCCCAGCCATTGCCTTGGGTGCGAGTTTTGTTGCAATTGGTGCTTTGCTTAAAAATTTAGGTTTTACTATTCAAGAAAGTATATTTTCAACTTTGTTAACTTACGCTCTTCCAGGATCTTTAGTTATGGCAGAGTCTATGTTAATTGGTACCTCACTTATAAATATTTTTCTTGCAGTATGGTTGGTTAACTCAAGACTTTATCCAATGACAGTTTCAATTATGCCATTATTAAAACATGAAAGCCAACCAAGATGGAAATATTACTTATCATGTCATTTTGTTGCTGTTTCATCGTGGTTGATCTTAAAAAGTAACTATGAGGAAATAGAAAGGAAATACAGAATAGATTTTTGGATTGGTATAGGAACAGCCACATGGCTAGTTGCAATTTTTTCAACCATTATTGGTTATTATGCTTCTGATTTTTTAAATAGAGATATGATTATTGCTCTAGCGATAATAAACCCAATTTATTTTATGTGTGCAATGATAGGTGTAATGAAAACAGTACAACTTACATCTGCAATTTTACTTGGCGCATTATTAGGACCTATTTTTTATTTTATTTCTCCTGAGTGGAGTGTACTTATCGGTGGGTTAGTTGCTGGGACAATTTCATATTTTATAGGAGAAAAATATGGCAATTAACATAGTTTTAGCAATAATAGTGACTTCCATTGCAACTTATTTATCTAGATTTCTTGGAGCATTAACCTCAGAAAAAATTAGTGAAAAATCTAAAATTTATAGATGGTTTAATTGTATAGCATATTCAACTTTAGCTGCCTTAATTTCAAGAATACTCATATTTCCGTCAGGAGACCTTTCTGAAGTCAACTATATTTTAAGGATAATTGTAATTATATTATCAATATTAATTTTTTATGTCACAAAAAGAAATTTAGTTTATCCAACAGTATTATCTGCTATAATTTTGGCTGCATTAAATAGTTTTGCGGTATGAAAAAACTTATTTTTATTATATTTTTTTTAATTTTTAGCAGCAATGTAAACGCTGGTTGTGATGATCCTATAACTGATGGTGTAGATTACACAAAATGCAAATTTTCAGATGGTCAAGATTTGCAAGGTAGTTACCTTCCTAATTCTAATCTGTCTTTTGCAAGTTTTATCCAAGTAAATTTTGATAAGAGTATAATGATGAATTCAAATCTTTCATTTGGCACATTTTCTGAGTCATCATTTATTAGAGCGAATTTATATGAGTCAATTTTAACAGGTGCGAATTTTGAACTTTCAAATTTCTCAAGTGCTAATTTAACAAGAGTAGACTTCATGGGATCTACATTGATAGATACAAATTTCCAAAATTCAAACTTAATGGAAGCAAATTTTACATCTTCAAATATTTTGAATGCAAATTTTGATGGAGCTAACCTAATAGGTGCGATCTGGACTAATGGTGAAGTTTGTGGACAAGACTCAATAGGAATTTGCAATAAAACAAATTAATGCAAGATTTAAAACAAATAGATGGATTTGACATATCCTTTCATGAAAAATCAAAAAGAATTATAAATATAAAAATTGAAGATGAAATAATTGAAAGACTTATATTTCCTTTTAAAAAATTTGATATAACAGCACTCGAATACAAACCTTTTACACGTTTTACAATTGCAAAAAGTCTAGATGAGACTACATCTCATGAACTAAGTAAACTTTTAAATCATATATTAAAAAATAGAAATACAGGTTGTTTTATAATAGGACCTAAAAACATTTCATCTAAAATTGATCAAACATTTTTAATTAAACTATCTACAGCAATTACACATTTAATTGGTAATCCTAATCATGACTCAATGGCAGGAAAATATTATGCAAGATTTCATGTAAAGCATGAAGATAATAGCGACTCTTATCTAAGAAAAGCATATATAAATATGGATCTTCATACTGATGGCACTTATGTAAAAGAGACTACCGATTGGATATTGATGTCAAAATTAGAGGAAGAAAATGTAGATGGCGGAGAAACTGCTTTATTACATCTAGATGATTGGGAACATTTGTCAGATTTAGTAAATGATGAAGTTGGTAAACAAGATTTTATTTGGGGTTCTCCTAAAAGTAAAAATGTTGGTTATAAAGTTGAACATCCAGTTTTTTCAAAAGATCAAAATGGAGAACCTACAATTTCTTATATAGACCAATTTCCAGAACCAAAAAATATGAAGCAAGGTTTATTTCTTCAAAAATTATCAGATTCATTAGAGGGAAGCCAAAATAAAATTGTAACCTCTCTACCGGTGGGTAGTGCTATAGTTGCAAATAATTACTTTTGGCTACATGGCAGAAAACCATTCAAAGAAAATAAAAAATTATCAAGGGAATTGCTTAGAATTAGAGGTTCCTTTTTTAATAATTAAGTATAGTAATTACTTCTATGAAACTTGGTTTTATAGGAACTGGAAAAATAACTGAATCAGTTGTTACAGGTATTTCTTCGTCAAAAATTAAATATTCTAAGATTTTAGTTTCACCTAGGAATCTTTCTGTCGCAAAAAAATTATCAAAAAATAATAAAAAAGTAAGTATTGGTAAGTCAAATCAAGAAATTATTAATAGTTGTGATTGGATTTTTCTTGCAGTTACCCCTACAGTTGGAGAGGAAATAATCAAAACGCTAAAATTTAAGTCTAACCAAACAATAATAAGTTTTATCTCAACAATTACCTTACCTAGACTAAAGAAATTAATTAATGTTAATGCAAAAATTTTTAGAGCTATACCACTTCCACCAATATCATTTAGAAAGGGACCAGTTCCAGTTTTTCCACCAAATAAAACAATAAAAAACTTTTTTAATAAACTTGGAACAACAGTTGAAATCAATAATGAAAAGTTATCCAAAAACTTTTGGTCGACATCAGGTATGATGGCTCCATTTTATGAATTATTAAATACCATGTCTAATTGGCTCGTACAACGAGGTGTTAAAAAAGATAAAGCTCAAAAATATATAACTTCACTGTTTGTTGCATTGTCTGAAGACGCATTAAGAAACTCTGATAAGGATTTAAAATTTTTGGTTAAAGAGTCTCAAACTCCCAAAGGATTAAATGAACAAGGAGTACAAGAACTTAGAAAAGCAGGTTTTTATAAGTCTACAGAGAAAACATTAAATAGTATTCTTAAAAGACTTAACAAAGTATAATTCTCTATGTCATCAGATTTAAATATTCTGAAAATAGAAAATATCTCAAAATATTTTGGAGGCCTTGCCGCCGTATCTAATTGTTCATTAACCATTAAAAGAGGCACAATAACGGGAATTATTGGTCCAAACGGATCAGGAAAAACAACTCTATTTAATCTTATTGCAGGAAATTTAAAATCCACAAAAGGTAATGTTTTTTTTAATAATGAAAATATAACGGATATACCATCTCACGAATTATTTTCAAAAGGACTTCTAAGAACTTTTCAAATTGCACATGAATTCTCTAATCTTACCGTCTTAGAAAATTTAATGATGGTTCCAGGAAGCCAAACTGGAGAAATACTGTTAAATGCATTTATAAAGCCTAAACTTATTAAAGAAGAGGAAGAGCAAATTAGACTTAAAGCTTATGACGTAGCGGAATTTTTAAATTTAAAGCACTTAGCTAATGAAAGGGCAGGAAATCTTTCAGGAGGTCAAAAAAAATTACTAGAATTGGGAAGAACCATGATGGTAGATGCCAAATTAGTTTTATTAGATGAGGTAGGAGCGGGTGTTAATAGAACACTATTAAAAGACCTGGGAACTGCAATTTTAAGACTTAATAAGGAAAAAAATTATACCTTTTGTATGATTGAACATGATATGGACTTTATTAGTAGGATGTGCGACCCAGTAATTGTAATGTCAGAGGGTTCAGTTCTATTTGAAGGAACTTCTGATGAAGTAAAAAAAAATGAGCAAGTTATAGAAAGCTATCTTGGTAGAGGAAAAAAAATTAATGGAGAAACTAGCTGATGGCATTTTTTGAGGGAAATAATATGACAGGTGGCTATGGAGATGGTCCAGATATTATTAATTCTTGTACAATTAATGTTAACAAAGGGGAAATTGTTGCAATACTAGGTCCAAATGGTGCTGGAAAATCTACTGCTATGAAAGCAATGTTAGGTTTGTTAAATTTAAAATCTGGAAGTGTAGTTGTAGAAGATCAAGACATATCCAATTTTTCTCCACAAGAGAGAGTTCAAAGGGGAATCTCTTTTGTGCCACAGACAAAAAATGTTTTTTCAGAATTGACTGTAAGAGAAAATCTTGAAATAGGTGGATTTCTTAGAAAAGATAATATCCATATTGTCATCAATCAAATATACGAATTATTTCCAATTTTAGCAGAAAAAAGAGACCAAGTTGTTGGACAATTATCTGGCGGTCAAAGACAGCAAGTAGCCTTAGGAAGAGCTTTAATGATACAGCCATCAGTTTTAATGTTAGATGAACCAACTGCTGGTGTTTCACCTATTGTGATGGATGAGCTGTTCGAACATATCGTTAAAGTTAAAAAAACTGGAGTAGCAATAATTATGGTAGAACAAAATGCAAAACAAGCACTTAGCATATCAGACCGTGGTTATGTTTTAGTAACTGGTGAAAATAAATTTGAGGGTTCTGGACAGGAATTGCTAAATGATCCAGAAGTAAGAAGGTCATTTTTAGGAGCTTAATTATGGATTTTATCAATGCAATTATTGTATTATTGAATTACACAATATTACCTGCATTAACTTATGGGTCTCAATTAGCATTGGGGGCAATATTTGTTACCCTTATATATGGAATTTTGAGATTTGCTAATTTTGCAACAGGAGACATGATGTCTTTTGGTACTATGTTTGCAGTTTTATTTACTTATTATCTACAATCAAAAGGAATAAGTTTTGGTTTTTTACCAACAGCTTTACTTACTATACCTTTTGCTGTTGCAATGATGATATTTTATATGCTCATCATAGATAAAACAGTTTTTAGTTATTATAGAATAAATAAAAGTCCTCCAGTGCAATTAGCAATGGTTAGTATTGGTGTTATGTTCGTAACTCAAGCAATTATAAGAATAATTATTGGTCCCACTGATAGAAGATTTATGGATGGGGAAAAATTTATCCTAAAAGCGTCAGAATTTAAAGATATGACAGGACTAGCTGAAGGGTTAACAATCAAATCAACACAAATCATCACTATTGTAGTAACCATTATATTAGTTGCAATCTTATTTTGGTTTTTAAATAAAACAAAAACAGGAACAAGTATGAGAGCTTATTCAGATAATGAGGATTTAGCACTGCTCTCAGGAATAGATCCAAAAAAAGTAGTTCTTATAACTTGGATAATCGCAGGAATTTTAGCTACTATTGGAGGCGTATTATATGGCTTAGATAAAAGCTACAGACCTTTTGTATATTTTAACAATATGCTTCCTATATTTGCTGCAGCAATAGCGGGAGGTATTGGCAATCCTTATGGTGCTTTTCTTGGAGGATATTTAATTGCATTTGCAGAAATATTTCTCACTTATGCATATAAAAGATTTTTCATTTATATTTTACCAGAACAACTGGAGCCAAACTCCTTGATGCAACTTTTATCTACAGACTACAAGTTTGCAATTTCATTCTCAATTTTGGTTATTGTCTTAGTATTTAGACCATCAGGAATTTTTGAAGGAAAGAAAATATGAAGAATTACTTAAATATCATAATTGCTTATTCAATTATGTTGGGTCTAATAATTTTAGTAGGTGTTTTCCAGTCATGGTCTATTGCTTTAACGATTTTTAATTATTGTATGATTTCAGCTGTAATGACTATGGGTGCAAATATTCAATGGGGATATGCAGGTCTTATAAACTTTGGAATAATGGGCTACACAGCTTTAGGGGGTTTGGCAGTCGTACTGGTTTCTGTTGCTCCAGTTTCTGAAGCATGGAGTGTTGGGGGAGTAAATATGCTTATGAGTCTTCTTCTTATAATTTTAATGATATTTTCGGTAAGATATGTTCTCAAAAACATAGAAAAATCAAAGAAAAGAAACTACTTAGTTGCAGGAATAATTATAGTTGGACTTTTTCTCATCAAAATAATTTCAGGACCAGCAATCGAATTAATAGAGGCTGTTGAGCCAGCTAAAACTGGTTTTTTAGGTGGATTAGGTATGCCGGTTTTATTCTCTTGGATTGTTGGTGGTTTTTTTGCAGCTGGTTTAGCATTTATAGTTGGAAAAGTTGCATTAGGTTTAAGAGCCGATTATCTAGCCATAGCAACTTTATTAATAGCAGAAATAGTTGTTTCAATTATTAAACATGAGGATTGGTTAGCGAGAGGTGTAAAAAATGTTATAGGATTAAAGAGACCTGCTCCATACGAAATAGATTTACAAACATCGCCATGGTTTATAGATCTAGTTGAAAAATTTCACTCTACAAAATTATCTTTAACCAATTCACTTACAGAAAGACAAGACCTTTTAAACCAATTGGTGATAGACGCGTCTTCAATTTATGTAAAACTTTGTTTTGCTGGATTATTTTTAATAGTAGTTATTATTTTATTGTTAGTTACCCAAAAAGCACTTTATTCACCTTGGGGAAGAATGATGAGAGCTATAAGAGACAATGAAGAAGCGGCAAGTGCAATGGGTAAGAATGTTGTTAAACAGCATTTATTTATATTTATCTTAGGTTCAGCCATTGTTGGAATAGCCGGAGCAATGATGGTAACAAATGATGGATTATTCACACCAGGGAGTTACCGACCAATGAGATATACATTTGTTATATGGGTGATGGTAATTGTAGGTGGAACAGGTAACAATTTCGGTGCGATTCTTGGTGGTTTTGTAGTTTGGTTTTTATGGGTAGAGGCTGCACCAATTGCATTATTTTTTATAAATCTATTTACTTCACATCTTCCAGAAACAAATGAGATAAAAATTCATTTAATAAATAGTGCACCATATTTTAGATTTTTATTAGTTGGAATAGGTCTTCTTTTAATAATGAGATTTAGACCGCAGGGAATAATTCCTGAAAAGATTATTAAACAATAATCTTAAAAAGTGAGCTATTTATTTTTTGGTTTTTTCACTGGTCTTAGTTTAATCCTAGCAATTGGAGCTCAAAATATATTTGTAATTGAACAAGGTCTTAAAAAGAAATATGTATTTATTGTTTGTTTAATATGTTCATTATCTGATCTTATACTTATTTTTTTAGGAATATTTCTATTTCATCATTTCCAGAGTTTTTTTTCACCAGCAATAGAGCTCATATTAAATCTTCTCCTTCTTTTGTTTTTAATAAATTTTATCTGGAGGAAATTAAAGTCGATTAATAATCAAATTTCGATTAATAAAAACTCTGATAGAAATACTTTTATCTCTACAGTTCTTAAAACACTTGGTTTTACTTACTTAAATCCACATGTGTATTCAGATACAGTATTTTTTTTAGGTAACTTTTCTAAAGATTTTTTAATAACTCAAAAATACCTTTTTGGTATTGGAGCATCATTTTCATCATTTCTTTTCTTTTTTATACTAGGATATCTCTCAAAATTCTTATCTAATTATATAAGTAGTGAAAGACTATGGAAAACAATTAATTATTCTATAGTGCTCTTCATGTCCTTGCTATCAGTTTATGTTTTTATGAGTATTCTAAAATAAAAAAAACTCCAGCAGCTTTCACCGCTGGAGTTAAATTTAACAAATATTATCTTTGTTTTTTGTCTTTGAATTTTCCACCTTTAATTTCTTTTTCAATAAAGGCACCTGATGCTTCTCCAACATCAGTTAATTCAACACTAGATGCACCTTCGTAGTTAACTGCTTTACCGCTAGCAAGTAAATCTAATGCTTTTTTTAATTCTCCTGGATATATTTTTTCTCCTGGAGCATTTGCAACTGACATTACATTTGCTTGAACAGTAGCTCGATCAGCTTTACCACCTGCTTGCATAGCTAAAACTATTAATGCTGCTGCATCGTAAGACTCTGAAGTATAAGGTCCAGATGAATCTATACCAGCACCACCTGCTACACCTTTAAATATTGAAGCTCCTTTACCCATCGATCCTGGCAACGAACCAAATGATTTATTTAGATCATTTCCAAATCTATCAGTTAAAGAGTCACCTATCATTCCATCAGATAAAACAAATACATCAAATGCACCTGAGTCTAATGAACCATCAATGATACTTCCACCTGCTTGGTCTAAGTAACCTAGTACAGCTAAAGCATCACCACCAGCTGCTGCTAATGTAGCAACTTCAGCACCGTAATCACCTTTACCTTCTTCGTGAGCTGTAACAACTGTTACATTTATTCCATGAGCTTTAACAGCTGCAACATATACATCAGCTAATCCTTTACCATAATCATTATTTGTATGAGTTACTGCAATACTTTTTACTTTTCTATCTTTAGTTATATCTGCTAATATTTGACCACCTCTAGCATCTGATGGAGCTGTTCTAAAAAAATATCCATTATCTTTTAGGTCAGTTAATCCTGGAGATGTAGCTGATGGTGAAATCATAACTACACCATTTGGAACAGCAACGTTAGTTGCAATAGCTCCAGTTACACCAGAACAATCAGCACCCATAATTGCTACTACACCGCCAGATATTAAACCTTCTGCAGCAGCTGTTGCAGCAGCTGAATCAACACAAGTTGAATCTGCTCTTTCAACAGAAATTTTCTTTCCTCCAAGTAATGAACCTGAATCTGAAGCTTCTTTAAATGCAAGCTCTGCAGATGCAGCCATTGCTGGAGTTAGGGATTCAATAGGACCTGTAAATCCTAAAATAATTCCCATTTTAATGCCATGTCCATCTGAATATGCTTTAGTTGCAAAGCAAGAAACAAATACAAACATCGCTAATACTAGTTTTTTCATATATTCCCTCTAATTGTTAACAATTTATATAAACAAAATTAAATCCTATTGATTTTAATTTTCAATGAGAAAATTATCTCATTTTTTGAGCAAAAAACACTGAAGTAATGACAATTATTCCTCCAATTACCGTTACTAGAGATGGAATCTCACCAAAAATAAAAAAAGTAAGGATTAAACCAAATACAGGGAATAAAGCGTAGAATGGCAATACCATATCAAGAGGATAAAATTTATAAAGATAGAACATCATTAAATGTCCAAGCAAAGAAATAATTGCTCCAGCGTATAAAACTGTGAACCAACTTCCTAAACTTATATTTTTTATTGTTTGAAATGTATTTCCCTCAAATATTGCAGACAATATTATTAAAATTATAAATCCAGTAAAGCTCATTATGGTATTAGTAAATTTAACATCTAATTCTTTTAAATATCTTGAAAATACTTGGGATAGTCCATAAAAAAAAGCCATACCACAAATAAGAAGTGACCCTATTATTTCCTCGATTACTTTTGGGTCAAATGCAAGTATGACAATACCAAAAAAAGATATCATAATTAATATCCATTTCTTATAACTTATTTTTTCATTTAAAAATATTGAGCTTAATATAATCCCAAAGGGAATTGAAAGTTGAGCACCTATTGTAATTGGTGCAAGTATACTTGATGCATTTATAGATAAATATAAAAACATATTCACTGCAACTCCAAAACATAGTGAAAACCCAATCAAAGGAATAATATATTTGTTATCTATACTTTGAATTTTAAAAAATGGAATTAAACAAATAAAAACGATAGCCATTCTTAATGAACCAAAAAGAATTGGTGGAATAGTGTCGTTCAATCCAAGCTTACCAGTTGGATATGCACTTCCTAATAAAAATACAACAAATAAAATAAGTAAAGTATGTTTTGTAGACAAAAATTATCTTATAGAGAAAGGATCTAAAGTTGGTTCATCAGATGTGTAATACCAAGTTGTCTTAACTCTAGTATAATCCTTTATTGAGTCCATTCCCGCTTCCTTTCCATATCCACTATCTTTAATTCCACCAAAAGGTGCTGAAGGAGAAATCAATCGATAAGTATTTACAAACGTTATACCTGCTCTAATTGCATTAGAAACTCTTAGACCTCTAGAGAAGTCACTAGTATAAACTCCAGAAGATAATCCATATTGATTATCGTTCATTTTCTCTATTACCTCATTTTCTGTATCAAATTTCATAACTGATAAAACTGGTCCAAAAAGCTCATTTTCTGCGGTTGGAAGATTGTGATTATCACATTCAATTATTGTGGGAGGAAAGTAGTATCCCTCATTTGAAAATGGATGCCTTTCACCACCACATTTTATTTTTCCCCCCTGTTCAGTGGTTTTTTTTATGTTTTTTTCAATAATTTCTAACTGTTTATAATTACTCAAAGGTCCCATTTCTGTGTCTGGATCCATGGGAGCACCAATTTTTATTTTTTCAGCTCTTTTTGTGAGTTTATCAAGGAACTCATCGTAAATTCCTTTTTGAAGATATAGCCTTGAACCAGCAATACAACTCTGTCCGCTAGCTCCAAATATTCCTGCAGTAATTCCATTAACAGCATTTTCTTGATGAGCATCATCAAATACTGCAACAGGACTTTTTCCTCCAAGTTCTAAGCTTACTTCTGATAAATTTTCTGCAGAATTTCTAATAATATGTCTTGCAGTTTCGGGCCCTCCCGTAAAAGCAACTTTTTCAACTAAATTATGTGTAGTTAAAGCTTTTCCACACGGATCTCCAAAACCTGTAATAACATTTACTACTCCTTTAGGAATACCAGTTTCCTCTATCAATTTTGCAAATTCAAACATTACTGCTGGGGCAAGTTCAGAGGATTTAATAACCACAGTATTTCCCATTGCTAAAGCAGGTGCAAGTTTAGTTGCTGTTAAAAACATTTGAGAATTCCATGGAACAATCGCAGCAATAACACCAATAGGTATTCTTGAAGTTATAGCTTGAATATTTGGTTTATCTATTGGTAGAACTGTACCTTCGACCTTGTCTGCCATACCAGCATAATAATCATAATACTCAGCAATATAATTTGCCTGTTTATTTGTTTCTCTATAAAGTTTTCCAGTATCTATAGTTTCAATTTTTCCAAGTAATTCTGCGTTATCTCTAAGCTTATTTCCTATAGCTCTTAGAAACTTTGCTCTTTCACGAGGTAATATTTTAGGCCAATCTCCTTCAAAGGCTTTTTGAGCTGCTTGAACTGCTTTATCTACATCAGAAGCACTTGCCTCAGGAACAATAGCCCATGGTTTATTATCCTCTGGATTTAAAGTTTCAAAAGTTTTTTTAGTGTCGGAGTCAACCCATTCTCCTCCTATAAACATTTTGTATTTTTTCAATTCAGGCATTTTTTATATGATCTTTAATTGCTTTATTTACATCATAAGAGCATTCAATACTACACAGATGTTTACCTACAGGTATTATTTTTGCTTCAGAATTTTTAATTTTTTTACTCAGATTATCGGTCATTTCTGGAGTTGAGCCGATATCACCTTCTCCAGTCATCACAAGTGTTTTAACATTAATATTTTCAAATTTTTCGTTATCTTTGTGATTTACAAACAATGAGTAAACTTTAATAAAGTTATCCATATTATTATTATTAAGAATTGTGATGATTTTATCTGAAATTAGAGGATTTTTTTCAATAAAATCCTTATTAAACCATCTTTTGAGCGCGTCTTTTGTAAGTTTTTGATCTTTTTTTGTCTGCTCAAACCTTTCATTTACTATTTTTTGTTCATCATCAGATCTATTAAATATTGAGCACAACAATGTTAGGGATTTCAATCTATCACTAAATTTCGTTCCAAAGTTTCTTGCAATCAATGAGCCTATTGAAAATCCAACAAGGTGAATTTTATCAAATTTTAATTCATCAATTAGATCAATAATTTGATCTGAAAAATCATCAAAACTTATTTTTTCTTTATTTAAAGGTGTTCTACCATGTCCAAGAATATCATAAATTAAAACTGTATTATCAAATTCATCAATTTGTGGATCCCAAATATTATGATCAAGACCCACACCATGAATAAATACTATTGGAATTCCTTCTTTTTGATTTAGTTTATAGAATGTACCTTTAGAGTCTGTTGCATTGATCATTATTATTTTGGTTCAATGCCCATCTCCTTCATATCTTGGTACCTATCACCTGTTCTTGCATGAGCTCTACCTGTCGAAGCGCCACCAATTGCAATAACAATTTCATCATCAAATGGAGCATCATGAATTGTAAACTCATGTGTAAGATAATATGGTCTTAAACCAGAGTCTGTTTTGTGCATCATTGGGATAGATATTTTTGATCCAGCTGGACCTCTTGTATTCGTAAAACTCAAATAAGAAGTTCCTCCAACAGCATCTCTGAACTTATTACCAAATCTTAATGTATGAATAAATGCTGATGCATGTTCTATTTCTCCATTCAGTCCAACCACACCTGCTTTTCCATACGCTAATATTTTATCAGGAGAGCCTATTTCTTTTATAAGTTCAGGAACCAATAAATCTCCAAGTTTAGGAGCTAGATCTAAAATAATGGGTTTTAAGTCTTCCACAAAACCTTTTCCATCCCAAGGATTTTTAAAAACCGCAGCAACAGAAACCATCAAAACAGGTTCTTTAGCTTCTTTTCCACCTTCAATAAAAGTCTTATCTACAAATTTAGTGAACTTACGTAATTCTAATTTCATTTTCTTATTCTATGTGTAAAGCTATCTCTCCTAAAACTGTATAACGCTTTTGGATCTACATCAACATCTATAACAACTGGTTTATTTACTTTTAATGCACTTTTTACTGCCTCATTAACTTCTGATAATTTTTTAACTTTAATTCCTTTAGCGCCATATAGTTTAGCAACTTCATCAAAAGGAGGACTTTGAATATCAGCTCCTAAATATCTTTCACCATAGAAATCTTTTTGATAAGCTTTTTCTGCTCCCCAACTCTTATTATTCATTACAATTGTAATTGTGTTAATGCCATGCTCTACAGCAGTACTTAATTCAGAAATAGTCATTCCAAATCCGCCATCACCCATCAAACTAACGACTGTTTTATTAGGTTTTGCAACCTTTATTCCCAAACCACATGCAAATGAGAAGCCTACTAAACCAAAATCAAGAGGTGTGAAAAGGGCAGGAGGATTGTAATATTCTAAAGCATCTGTTGCTTGAAGACAAAGTGTTCCAGCATCAAGTGTTATTGCAGTATTTTTAGGTAGTACTTTTCTTAATTCTCTGAATAGGCCATTCGGTTGGATTGGAAAATTTTTTGACTTTATATTATCTCTATCTTTAAGAAATTTTGATCTCTCTAATAAAAAGCTATTTGTCCATTCTTCGTAATTTAAAATTTTCTTTTGTTTTCTTAACTCAGCTAAAATTTGATCTGTCACAAGAGCAGCATCGCCATGAATACCTACATTAACTGGAAAATATCTTCCTATCATTGTTTTTTCTAACTCGATTTGTACGATTTTAGCTTTTTTATTTATATTGTCATACGAATAGAAAGTGGAATTGAAACCAAGTCTTGTACCAATTGCAATAATTAGCTCTGCTTCTTTGACTAATCTTGATGCAACAATATTTCCCCTAGGTCCCATTTGTCCAGCATTTAACTTATGACTGAAGGGAATTGCATCTCCATGTCCTGCCGCAGTTACAATTGGAATATTTAAAAATTCAGCAAGCTTTGTTACAGACTTAAATTTTGAATTATATTTTATTCCTCCTCCAGCAACAATTACTGTTTTTTTTGAGTTGAGAATAAGTTTTATAGTTCTATCAATTGAATTCTTTTTACTTTTTAAGTCACTTTCAGCTTTATAAGATTTTTTATTTTCATTAATCTTAAATTTTGAAGTATCAGAAAGAACATTTCTTGGAAGGTTTATACAAACTGGTCCTCTGCGTGGTGACATTGCAAGATTAAAAGCATCTCTAAAGGCCGTTGGTATATGACTTGCCTTTTTTACTGTCCATGTTTTTTTTGTTATAGGATCAAAAAGTGATTGTTGATCAAGTCCTTGAAAGGCATCCTCCATCTTATCTTTAGTAGAATATAAACCTGCAATAGATACTACAGGAGAAAATGCTGCTTTTGCTTGCGCTATGCCCGTAACGAGATTAGTTGCTCCAGGACCGTTTTGACCGGCAATTATTACACCTGGTTGATTAGAAGCTCTTGCATACCCATCCGCCATATGCGTTCCAGTTCTTTCGTCTCTTACACCTATAAATTTAATTTTTTTTTCATGATATAACGCATCAAACATTTCCATGGTTGCTGAACCAATTAGACCAAAGACGTGTTTAACTTTTTCTTTTTTTAATGATTTCACTGCCGCTTGACCACCGGTCAAGGTATTCTTGGTCTTAATCACGATACTTTTTTAACTTCAGTATCTAGATCATCTTTAAAGTTAGGCATTACTTTTTCAGTGAATAGTTTAATACTTTTCATACAATCTTCATGTTTCACGCCTGGAAAGTTAGACCAAACTTGAAGATTTTGAAGATTAAGCTCTGATTGAAGTTCTTTAATTTTATCTGTTACATATTCAGGAGTACCAAACAACATATTTCGCTTATGTAAAAACTCGTAATTAAGAAGATCTAATTTACCCTTTGTTTCTGGAAGCTCTTCACCAGGATCCATATGATTACCAAGACCTCTCCAATGACAAACCCATTTCATATAATTTACCATATGTTGCCCAGCTTTCTCTTTGGCCTCTTCCATAGTATCAGCGACAAACATATCTCTAACGAGAGTAACGCCTTCACCTAAAGGAACATTTTTTTTAGTAACTTCAGATCTTTTATTTTTGTATGCTTCAAATCTTATTTTCAATGCTTTGACTGTAGGTATCCACATAATTACATTTATATTATTTTCTGCAGCCCACTCTATAGATCTTATACCATCAACAACTTGATGTATTGGAGGGTGTGGATTTTGATAAGGCTTTGGAAGAACACTAATTTTTTTCATAGTACTATCTTCCATATTCATAAAATCTTCACTTGGTGGGCTCATGTCATGCTGCCAAACATAATTTGGTGATGGGTAAGTATAAAATTCTCCATTATGATTAAAAAATTTCTCTGACCATGCTTTTTTCAAAATTTCCAATGTTTCAGCAAATAATCTAAAATTTTTTGCTTGATCTTTTAGATCTGCTTCTTTGTTTAAATTAATTGCTTCTCTTCCATAAACACCTCTTGCAACACCAACTTCTACTCTTCCTTTTGAAAGTTGATCAAGTGTAGCAATATCTTCTGCTAATCTTATAGGGTTATGAAAAGTTATTACATTTGCTGCTTGTCCTATTCTTATGTTTTTTGTTCTTGCTGCAGCATCCGCTCCTAGCATTAATGGATTAGTACACGACTCCATTCCCTCATGGTTAAAATGATGTTCGGTAAACCAAATTGAATTCCAATTGTTTTGATCACAATATTCTGTGATCTCTTTAGTTTCATCTAATAATTTGTGATATGGTTTATGTGTCCAATTTGTAGTATTACAAAAATAACCAAACTTCATTAAAGCCTCCTTTAAAAATTAATTTAAAGACGACCGATCCCACTTTCGTATATGAAATTACGACGAGTTATGTATCGCTTTATGTAGTAATATTATTATTCTTACCTTTGATATTCAATGAATTTTTTAAGGGATTTATTAAGAAATTTATCATACCTGAGACCGCTATTAGTTAGTTTTTTCTTATTTAAAAATGAAAGATTCATTTTAAAGTCATATGAGGGTTCAAAAAAGAAAGGAACCGAAAGCCTTTTTTGCTTGTTCCATAATACCCTATGATTAGTTGCTTTAAATCTTCCCTTACTTAAATATTCAAGCGCTCTTCCAGTATTTACAACTAAAGCATTTTTATTAAAGGGAACATCATGCCATTTTTTTGTTTTACGGTTTTGTACTTGTAAACCACCCTTTTTGTTTTGGTAAAGTACTGTGAAAATACCACTATCTACATGTGTTTCACACCCAAGAGCAACTCCATCTTGCTTAGAAATTTCAACAGGCTTTGATTGATTAGGGTAATAATTAAAACGTAATGTGCTTAGAGTTTTTAATCTTGAAAATGCTTTTTTTGATATATCAGTATCCTTATTATAGATTTTAATAATACTTTTAAAAAGAATTTCACTTAAGTTAAATATATCATCATAATAATCAGATAATTTAGAAATATTATTTGTAGTAAATGAATGCTTAATATTTAAATATTCTATGTACTGATTTTTTATTCTTTTTGAATATTTCTTAGTTACTTTTAAATCCCCTAAGTCTAATCCCTCTTTACCGTTTACGTCATTAGGAAAGTAACCTCTATAAACATTTTTATTTTTCTTATTCCATTTTTTTGGAGCTAATTTAAGTTTATTTTTTTTATTTAGTTTGAAAAAATTTTCCCCAACCTCACAAATTTTACTTATATTTTTTAATTTTATACCATGACCTGTTATTTGAAAAAAACCAACATCTAAACAAGCTTTCTCAAGTTCTTTTACTGTTTTAAAAGCAGGTCTTGTATTAAAATTTTTTCCAAGAAGAGAAGAAATATTTATTGTTGGAATATATTTTTTTATCATCTATTAGGTATATCTGATGCAATCATTTGGCCACGAACTTTTTCTCTAAAATAAATATATACACCAGCACCAATAATTATTGCGGCTCCAAAAAAAGTTCTAGGTACTGGTATAGTTTCAAATAATATGTAACCAGCTATCATTGCAAAAACTATGTATGAATATTCAAATAAAGAGACAACGGACGGAGAAGCTATACTATATGCAGTGAACACACAAAAAAATGAAATTGATGCAACAATTCCCATTACAAAAACGTAAGGCCACGAAACGGCTGGATTTACAAACCATTCTCTAAAAATAAACTGCATTGTAGGATCAGAAAAATTATTAAACTTTCCATCACCACTTATTAAAAATATTATAACACTCGCAATTACTGCAAAAATATAAAGTAAAGTTAACTGAGTATAAATATTATCTTTTTCTGATGTATATTTTGTAATTGTCATAGAGCATGCATAGCAAAGTGAGCATGCAACTGGCGCTAATTTAAAAAAATTAAAGTCTTCTAAAGTTGGATTTAATACGACTAAAACACCTATAAAACCAACCGTTATTGCACTCCATCTTCTAATACCAATTTGTTCTTTTAAAAATACTTTAGCAAATATTGACATGAAAAAAGGACATGAAAAGAATAATGCGCTGACCATAGCTAAAGACATAAACGTTAGTGAAATATAAAAGAAACTAAAACCAAAGAAAAAACAAATTACTCTTAATAATGTTAATAAAGGATAATGTGTTTTTAATGTAAATTTTTTCTTTGTTATTAAGAATATAGATATAAGCACTGTCGCTTGAACAATAGTTCTACCAAGATATAATTCAAACAAAGCAATTTCTTCAAATATATATTTTATAAGCGAGTCTTGTATTGAAAAAAAAGCCATCCCTATCATAATAAATAGGATACCTTTAGTATTATTATTTGCTTCCATATGTTAATTCAAAATAAAGTCAGCAGCTCTCTCACCTATCATTAGAGTTGGTGCATTTAGATTTCCGCTTGTAATTTCTGGCATTACTGATGCATCTGCTACTCTTATATTCTGAAGACCATGAATTTTTAATTTTTCATCTACTACTGCCATATCGTCTATACCCATCTTTAAAGTACATGATGGGTGATATGCTGTTTCTGCTTTTGATCTTACATATTCTTCAATTTCCTCATCTGAATTTGCATTATCGCCTGGTCCAATTTCTTTACCTGCAAAAGGTTTCATAGAGTTCTGACATAAAATTTTTCTTGCTACTCGAACACATTTTATCGTTTCTTTAAGATCATAATCATCCTCTAAATAATTAAATTGTATTTTTGGATAATCGTAAGGGTTTGAACTTTTCAAAGTAATTTTCCCTCTACTTTTAGGTTGGTTTAAACTTGCATGTAATTGGTATCCGTGTCTATCAGGATCTACTAAACCATGGTCTATTACAAATGCTGGGAAAAAATGAAATTGTATATTTGGATATTTTTTATCTGGAGATGATTTACAGAATCCACCAGCTTCTAAAAACGAGGTAGAGCAGGGCCCACTTTTGTTTAAGAACCACTGAATACCTACCTTTACCATATTAAATTTATTAACATATGAATATAATGTATCTGGAGTTTTACATTCTTGTTGAATATAGGTTTCTAAATGATCTTGTAAATTTTTTCCAACTCCTTTTGAATCATGAATAACCTCAATTCCTTTTTCTTTAAGATGATTGCCTGGACCAACACCTGATAACATTAATAATTGTGGAGAATTAATTGATCCACCACTTAAAATAATTTCTTTATTTGCGTAAATAGTCTTTGTTTCATTTTTTATTTTAACTTGAATTCCAATAGCTTTTTTGCCATCAAAAATAATCTTTTCTACAAATGACTCAGTAAATACTTTTAAATTTTCCCTGCTTTTAGCTGGTTTTAAATAGTATTTTGAAGCACTTGCTCTCTCTCCTTTATGAATAGTAACATCGTACATTCCAAAGCCTTCTTGGTCTTCTCCATTCATATCACTATTTATTTTATGTCCTGCCTCTTTAGCCGAGTCCAAAAAAGCTTTAAAAAGGGGATTTTTGTTATTTGATTGATTTACAGGCAATATACCTTTCCCACCTCTATAATTATTTTCTCCACCTGACCATGTCTCAATTTTTTTAAAAAAAGGTAAAACATTTTCGTAAGACCAATTTTTTAACCCAAATGAAGCCCATCTCTCATAATCATTTTTATTTCCTCTGACATAAACCATTCCATTATGCGCGGAACAACCACCAATCATCTTTCCCCTAGGACAAAATAATTTTCTATTGTTTAAGTGTGGCTCAGGTTCGGAATAATATTTATAATTATATTTTGGGTCATGCATTGCATAAAGTATTGCAAGGGGCATGTTTACTTTCCATATATCACTATCTTTACCAGCTTCAAAAATTGCAACGTTATTTTTACTTTGTTCAGTTAGTCTATTAGCGAGAACACATCCTGCTGTACCTGCTCCAATTATTAAATAATCAAATTTCAAGGTATTTATTGTGGGTGGTCACCTTCAATAGCAATTCTATCCATTACTCTTTCATATCCTAATCCTCTACCTGGATAAAAATCTGCAATTGCAAAGTGAATAACACTTCTATTATCCCATATACAGACTGTATTTTCAGTCCAGCTAAATCTACAGGTTAATTCAAGTCGTGCTTGGTGTTCAAATATTTTTTTTAAAACTTCGTCGCTTTCTTCCTGCTCAAGTCCAATTATTTTTTTTGTGTATGTCCAATTGACAAATAGAATTTTTTTTCCAGTCTCAGGATGTGTTCTTACTATTGGATGTTCATTGGAATATTCATCAAAATTTCTTTTTTCATTTCCCTCCATTTTTTTATATTTTTCAATAAAAAATTCTGCCCCAAGAGAACTATGGATTGCTTTTTTATCTTTTATCTTTTTTTTTATATCTTCATCTAATGTTTCCCATGCAAGCTCCATGTTTGCAAAGCATGTATCACCACCAACAGGAGGAATTTTAATTGATTTTAATATTACTGCTTTCGTTGGTTTTTCATTGTAACTAACATCACTATGCCAATTCTCACCCCATTGGTTTTTTTCGTCTTCTGCTTTAATTATTCTTACTATTTCGGGATGTTTACTTAATCCTTTTACATATGCATGTGTTTCTAATGGTCCAAATTTTTCAGCTAAGGCTATATGTTGTTCAGCATTAATTTTTTGGTCTCTAAAGAAAATAACTTTGTGTTCTAACAATAAATTATTAATTTCCTTGATGTTTTGAACAGATGTATCTTTAAGATCTATCCCTGTTATTTCTGCACCTAGTGCTCCTGACAAAAGTTTAATTTCCATAACTTATTTTTTTAGCTTACCAGAAAACACTAAATTTTCTGAGTTAAAAGAAACCTTATTTTTATTTATAAAGTCATCCATTATTTGGATTTTATCTTGTTCAAATTCTGTCACCTTTCTTTTATCCAGATCAATATAAAGCGACAGGCTTTCAATAGTTGCAGCGAGTTTATTTGACTTCTTTTCATACATTTCGCATTTTAAATGTAATCTTTTTTTATCATGATCAAAGAAGGTGCAATAAACATCTACTTCATCATTTTCTTTCACTTCATTGTCATAGGTAGTTCTTGTATCTACAACCATAGTACTTCTTTTATTAATTTGTGCATTTGAACCACCCATATGAAACTTATTAAGCATTGTTTCCCATGCTTGATCAAAAATTAGAACATAGTATGCCATATTCATATGTTCATTGTAGTCTGTCCATTCCTTAATAACTTTTCTAGTGGCAAGATGAAATGACATAATTTAATTTAAACTTTATTTATTTTATCTGCTATCAATATTTTCCTTTTCATTTCTCGAAGGACTGGTTTTTCTATAAGTTTACCGTCTATGACTACTAGACCTGTATTTGAATTATTAAATTCTTCTAAAATTTTTTTAGCCTTGATAATTTCATCTTGAGGTGGTGTAAATACTTCATTTAAAATTTTAATTTGTTTTGGATGAATAGAACCTTTTCCAGTAAAGCCTAAGTTTCTTACTTGTTCAGCCTCTTTCCTCATTCCTTCCATATTCTCTAAGTCTAAATAAGGTACATCTATTACATCTACACCAACACTTGCACCTGCATGAACTAATTTAGATCTCGCATGGACAAGATTTTCCCATTTATTTTCAACTCTAAGCTCAGCTGCCATATCAACTCCACCAAAATATAGAGCAACTATTCTTTTACTGGCATGAGCAATATTATAAATATTTTCTAAAGCCTCATTTGTTTCCATTATTACATGAAGATCCGTATCTAAATTACAGTCTGTTAAAAGATCATCTATAAACGTTATTTCATCTGGAGTTTTAACCTTCGGTAACATGATAGCCTTTAGATTTATTTTGCTAGATATGAAAGCTTCTAAATCTAAAAGACCAAACTTTGTTCTTTGATTATTTAATCTGACAACTAACTCTACATCATTTTTTACTTCTAGAGTTTTTAGAGCCTCTATAGTATTTTTTCTAGCTTCTGCTTTATCATTGATTGCTATCCCATCCTCTAATTCAATACAAACCATGTCTGCACCTGATGCAATTGCTTTAGGAAACATTTCTGGATGAAGTCCAGGTGTAAAAATAAAACTTCGTCTTACTTTTAATTTGTTCAAGTCCATTTAATTTTTGTAATCAGGTTCTTCTTTATCTAAAATTAATCTTATTTGAGATAGGAATAGATTTGCAAAATCAGTTGGAAAGTTTGCATGTTCTTCTGCAGTTTTCTCTGCAACTTCATGGCTCACCACATTAAGTTCTTGGTTTGTTGAAAGAGCTGTAAGATATGTTTGTGCCGCTCTTTCGAAATAATAAAGAGAATTAAAACCTTCAGCCACAGTTTCTCCTGTTGTTAAAATTCCATGATTTGCGAGTAACATGTGCTGTTTATTCCCAAGAGAATTCGCCATTTTATTGGATTCGTCCTCAAGTCCTAAGCCTCCAAATTCATTGTATGTAGATACTCTATTATAAAACATCATCGTATTTTGATCGATTGGTTTCAAGACTGGGTCTTTTAGCGTAGAAAGAGCAGTTGCATATTTAGAATGGACATGAAAAATACATCTTGCGTGTGGAGCTTTTTCATGAATTGCACCATGGATATACAAAGCTGTCGGATCAATAACGTTTGGCTTATTCTTCAACTCATCTTTATTTTCTTTAGTTACTAAGATCAAATCACTAGCCTTCATTCTACTAAAATGAATACCTGCTTTATTGCAGTAAAAATTAGATGTACCAGGTATGCATGCACTAAAATGGTTCGCAACACCCTCGTGCATATCAAGTCTAGCTGTCCATCTAAAAGTTGCAGCTAAATCCTTCTGTAATTCTGATATTTCCATTTGCATGATTTTAAAATATAGTTGAAAAATAAATTATGAACAACAACGTTTTTGTATCATGTGCTGTAACAGGGTCAGGCGATACTGCTAGCAAACACCCTGACTTACCAAAAACTCCAGAACAAATAGCTAAATCAGCAATAGAGGCAGCAAAAGCTGGAGCAGCAATTGCACATATTCATGTTAGAGAAGAAGATGGAACACCAAGTAGAAGGTTGGAATTATATAAAGAGGTAGTTGATAGAATTAGATCAAGTGAAACTGATGTAATTATAAACTTAACTACTGGGATGGGTGGAGATTTGGACATAGGACAAGGAAAAAACCCATTAGATTTTGGCCCTATGACAGACATGGCAAATGTTATGGAAAGAATAGCTAATGCAGAACAATTTTTACCAGAAATTTGCACATTAGATGCTGGAACATTAAACTTTGGTGATGGTTCAGTCATTACAGTCAATACTCCTAATGATTTAAGAAAAGCTGCAAAAAAATTACAGGAAATTAAAGTTAAACCAGAGATAGAGGCATTTGATTTAGGAAATATGTGGTTTGGCTCTCAATTATATAAAGAAGGTTTGTTAGATGATCCTCCAATGTTTCAAATGTGTTTAGGTATTCCTTGGGGAGCTCCAGCTACTCCGTTAGCAATGCAAGCAATGAAAGATATAATGCCAGAACAAGGAGTGTGGTCAGGCTTTGCAATATCAAAAAATGAAATGCCTTTTGTAGCACAAACAGTTGTTATGGGTGGAAACCCAAGAGTTGGTTTAGAAGATAATTTGTATATATCAAAAGGTAAACTTGCAACCAATGCTCAGTTAGTTGAAAAAGCGATCAGAATTGTAACAGATCTTGGTGCATCAATAATGACTGCAGAAGAAACAAGGAAAAAATTAAAGCTTGTTAAACACAAGTAATGTCCAAAATTAAAAAAGTTGCAGTAATTGGGACAGGAGTAATTGGAGTAGGGTGGACAATAAGACTCTTAGCTCACAACATAAAAGTTTTAGCATACGATAAAAATTTAATTCAAAGGAATAGCTTAATCAAAGAAATAAAAAGAGCCATACCATTTGTAAAAAAATTATTTAATAAAAAAAAAATAAATTTAAATAATTTAAAATTTTTTTCTTCATTAGAGAGTGCTGTTAAAGATGCAGACCTAATTCAGGAATGTGCTCCTGAAAACTATAAACTTAAAACTCAATTAATAAGTAAAATTTCAAATAATTGTAAACCTGAGGTCTTGATATCTTCTAGCTCATCTGGATTATTACCCTCAAGAATTTTTTCAAAATGTAAAAATAATAAAAGAGGTATCATTGCCCATCCGTTTAATCCTGTTTATTTACTACCTTTAGTTGAAATAGTACCAGGAAAAAAAACTAATTCTAAATCATTAAATGTGGCAAATAAATTTTATAAATCAATCTCAATGAACCCAATTATACTTAAAAAGGAGCTACCAGGCTATCTATCTGATAGACTTCAAGAAGCTTTATGGAGAGAAGCACTTCATATTATAAATGAAGGGTATGCTTCAACAGAGGATTTAGATAGAGCTATTGAGGACGGTCCAGGCTTAAGATACTCATTAATGGGAACATTCTTAACTTTTCATTTAGCAGGAGGAAAAGCCGGAATGAAACATATGCTTGAACAATTTGGGCCCGCATTAAAACTCCCATGGACTAAGCTTAAAGCACCAAAATTATCAAAAAAACTCTCAGAAAGATTGATTTCTGGTACAAAAAAGCAAGCAAAAGGAAAGTCAATCAATCAATTATCAAATATAAGAGATGAGTACTTAGTCAACTTACAAAACCTTAGAAAAAAATATGAAAATAAAATTAGAAAATAGATATCTAAAAAAACTTAAAATGGTAATTTAGTTGTATGGATTTTAATCATTTTTTAACAAGTTACATGCCAGATACAAGCATTGGTTCAAGGCAACATTTTAAAAATATGCTTGAAGAATGTGTTACTGCTGAAAAGCTTGGTTATGCAACGGTATCAATACCAGAGCATCATTTAATAAACTTACTAATGATGCCATCACCATTGCAGATGGCTGTAAAAATTGCATCAGTTACAAAAAATATTAAAATAACAACAGGTATAGTTGTTTTGCCTCTACACGACATGAGAACATATGCTGGTGAAGTAGCTACTGCCGATATTTTAACTGATGGAAGATTAATTTTAGGTGTAGGAAGAGGAGCATTTCCGTGGGAAATGAAAAGACTAGGCACACCAATAGAACAATCGAAAGAAAAATTTGTAGAGTCTCTAGAGGTTCTACAATTGTTATTAAAAAATAAAGAAGTTTCATATAAAGGAAAATACTATGACTTCGAACCGTTAACTATAATGCCTCGACCCATAAGCAATCCAATACCAATGATGGTTGCTGCAATGAATTTAGAAAGTATAAATGATGCAGCTTCAAGAGGATTTCATGTTCAATCAACAGTATTATCAGGAACAAAAGATCTTTTATTAAATAGAGTTAATGCATTTAAAGAAGGTTGCATTCAACTAGGTGAAAAAGGTAAGTTACTTAAACTTTCAATGCAACGAATGGCTTACTTAGCAAAAGATGAAAATGAAGCTAGAGAGAAAACAAAACTTGCTTACGAATATTACAAAAGATTTGATAATATGTTTACAGGACCAGGCAAGGTAAAAGAGGGTAATATTGAAGCTTTACCAAGAAAACAAACTTTAGAAGAACTAAAACAAAATCTTTTAATTTGCCCTTTAAATGAAATGATTGATAAACTTAGCGTTTATGCTGAAGCAGGAGTTGATGAGGTAATTCTTAGTTCAAGTTTTGGACAATCACAAGAAGACCTAATAGAGTCAATGTATAGAATTGGTGAAAACGTAATCCCATATTTTAAAAAATCTAATATACAAGTAGCTTAAATATCTATGAGCATCATAGATTGCAATTACTCAGTTACAGGTTCAGGACCGGCAATATTTTTAACTCATGGAGTTGGAGGTGCAGAAGATGCATGGAGATTTATAACTCCAAAACTTAAAAGTATGTTTACAGTAGTGACATACGATTTAAGAGGGCATGGAAAATCACCTGTAGATAATAAAGATTTTAATTTAGATGACCTTGTATTAGATCTAGAAAGAGTAAGAGAAAAGACAAACATCCAAAAAGCCCATTTTATGGGACATTCTTTAGGGGGCATGATTGCCCCTGCTTATGCTAAAAAGTTTCCTGAAAGAGTTTTGTCAGTAGGTTTATTGTCAACAGTTGCAGGAAGATCTGATGAAGATAAACAAAAAGTGTGGAATGTCATTTCAGATCTAAAAAATAAGGGAGTTGAACAAACATTAAATAATCTGACCAACAGATGGTTTACAGACGATTTTATTGAAAAAAATCCGGACCTAGTATCCAGAAGATTAAAACAGGTAATAGATACTGATAAAGATGTGTTTATAAATGTTTTTAAAATTTATGCAGAAACTGAGATGATCTCTTGGTTAAAAGATATAAAGAAACCCTGTCTATTTATGACAGGAGAAAATGATGGTGGATGTACTCCTTCTCATAACAAAAAAATGTCAAACGAGGTAAAAGATTCTAAATTAGTTATTATACCAGAGGTAAAACACTCTTTTTTGATAGAGGCCCCTGAACAAATAGTAAATAACTTAATAGAATTTATTGAAAATATTTAAAGCTCTAATGCATTCTTAAAGTATTCCCATCAACGCCAACTATTTGTCCAGAAATTCTAGAAGACTCATCGGATATTAAATAGCAACACATTTTACCAATATCTTTCTCATAAACCCAAGTATTCAGAGAAGTCATAGAAACAAATTCACTCTCCACAGCTTTTTTTGAAATTTTTAAAAATTTAGCTTTGTCTCTAATAACTCTTCCCATTCTATCCCCTTTTACAGTTCCTGGGCAAATTGCGTTTACTCTAACTTTAAACTTTCCTAATTCCATTGCTAAAGTTTTTGTCATTCCAACTACCGCCCACTTACTTGCTGAGTATGGAGACCTTAATGGAAATCCAAATATACCTGCTGTAGAGGATAGATTAACTATTGAGCCACCTTTATTTTTTTTTAACATTGGGATTGCTAATTTTGAAAAAATAAAATGACTAATTACATTTATCTTTAAAGTTTGTTCCCAATCCTTTGTTTTAAGTTTATCCATAGTTCCTGTTGGCCCTGCAACCCCAACATTATTAATTAGTGCATCAATCTTTTGTGTTTTTTTTTTAATTTCTTTAAAAAAATTTATTACATCATTTTCATTTGAGGCATCGCAATGAAAAGAAAATAATCTTTTATTATTCAAAGAATTTTTCTTTAATTTATTTATAGATTTTTTATCAACATCACAAACAAAAACCTTCGCACCTTTTTCAAGACACTCTTTTGCTGTTGCCCATCCAATTCCTGAGGCTCCAGCAGAAATAATTATTTTTTTATTTTTAAAATTGTATGACATTAATCTGTTAATCCGTCAGATCTAACTTTATTTCTTTCTAAATGTATGGGCAATACTTTTCCATAAATTGCTTTTGAATGTTCAGGTGTATTTACCCTCCATGGATCTAATACATACGCAGGTATGCACATAAAACGTGACGTTTTTCCTATAACTTTAGTAACTCTATGCATGGTAAATCTACCTTTAAATATTTGTAAATCACCAGGTTCAAGTTCAAGTCGTTTTACTCTTGATTGATCTCCATCTAGTACTTTCTTCACCTCATCAAATTTTTCGTTACCGGGTTCTCTTATGTTAGGACAATATTCAAATATTCCACCATTTTCAGGTTTTTGGATCATTAGGCTTAAAGTAAATTCACAACTGTCAAAATGCCAAGGTAATATTCCATCAGGTTCCATAACATTATATGCATGACAGGCTAAAGGATCAGCCCATCTATATATAGGCGCAATACCTAAGCAAGCAGATACAAATTTTAATAATTCTTCGGTTTCATATAAAAATTTCATTTCAGAATTTTTTGCAAAACAATCTGAATTTAAATATCCATTAAATCTATCCATAAATATTCTTTTTGGGTGATCTTTGGGAAGAGTAGGGTCGTCTTTTGCATAAAGGTATGCGTTGATACTTTCTTTAGACATATAAACTTCATTAAGCTGTTGCTCTAATTCTTTCTTCATTACATTTAAAGAATTCGGTAAAATAAAATTAGGAATTACTGAACAGCTATCACTGTCTAATTCAGTTTTACATTTTTCAATAATTTTCTTAATCTTTGGTGAGTGTAAATCGTGAATTGGATATTTATCTAAATCAACAATATTTCTTAAGTTTTTTTTCATAACTGTGTAACTAATTATGAGTTTGAGAGTGATTCTTGTAATTCTTTATTTGAGATATACCCTTTTGCATTTCCTTTTTTATCAACAACTTCACAATTAGAATTGCTACAAACAACTTGAGGTAGAAATTCTTCTATAAATTGATCTTCCTCTACTTTTATTAAGTTCGATTTATCAATATCATCTGACTGGTTAACAGGTTTCATTATAATTTTTGCTTTTATAACTTTAGTTCTATTTACGTCTTTAACAAATGCCTCAACGTATTCATCAGCAGGGTTCATTATAATTTCAACAGGTGTTCCTACCTGTACTAGTTTTCCTGCATTCAAAATTCCAATGTGATCTCCCAATCTTAATGACTCGTCTAGGTCATGAGTAATAAATACTATCGTCTTTTTTAATTCTGATTGGAGATCTATTAATTGTTTTTGCATATCACTTCTAATTAAAGGATCTAATGCAGAAAAAGCTTCGTCCATTAACATAATGTCCGTGTCAGTAGCCAAAGCTCTTGCAAGACCTACTCGTTGTTGCATACCTCCAGAAAGTTGTGCAGGATATTGATTTTCAAATCCAGTCAAACCGACAGACTCGATTTTTTCCATAGCAACAGAATTTCTCTTTTCAATTTCCATACCTTGCATTTCAAGTCCGTAGCCAACATTTTGCAAAACTGTTTTATGAGGAAATAGTCCAAATCTTTGGAAAACCATGCTCATTTTCTGTCTTCTAAATTCGATTAATTGCTCTTTGTTTAGAGTGGTAACATCTTTACCTTCTACTAGAATTTCTCCAGCAGTCGGATCAATTAATCTATTTAAATGTCTAATTAATGTAGATTTCCCTGATCCAGATAAGCCCATGCAAACAAATGTCTCTCCTTCTTCAATCTTAAGGGATACATTATCTAACCCAACAGTATGTCCGGTCTTTTCAAGAACATCCTCTTTTGTAGCCCCTTCTTGTACCATTTTAAGAACACTTTCAGGTTTTGGACCAAAAATTTTATATACGTTATTGATTTCGATTTTAGACATTTTTATAAAGTTTAGTTCTTTTAATACATCAAAGCAAATCAACAATAAAATAACTTTATTAAATTCAACTATTAATTGAATTGAAATTTTTTTGATTTTATATAATTATTTATTATGAATTCAATTTCTAAAATCGCAAAAAATAGCACTTATTTACAAATTACCTGGAACGATGGTGAAGAAAGTAAATTTAATTACATGTGGTTAAGAGATAATTGTCCTACCGCACATGATAAAGACTCAAGACATAGAATGTTTAACATCTTAGATGTATCAAAAGAGATAAATCCTAAAAAATATTCTTTAAATGGTGATGGAAAATTAGAAATAGAGTGGAGCGAGGGTGATCACACAAGTTATTATGATCCTAAGTGGTTGAGAGAAAATTGTTATACTATTAAAAATAAACAAGAATATGTTTCACCATATCAACTTTGGGACAATAATTTAGAACAAGATTTTGAATCAATATGTATTGAACATGATAAAGTAATTAATTCTGATGAAGGATTAATAAAATGGTTAGAGCTTCTACATCATAAAGGTATTGCAATTGTAAAAAATTCACCAACTGAAAAAAAATCGGGTTTTGAAATTCTTCACAGGATAAGTCACGTAAGAGAAACCTTTTTTAAAACCCCCTTTGAAGTAATCAATATTCCAAAACCAAATAATTCTGCATATACAGCACATGCTTTAAGAAACCACATGGATTTACCTTGGTTTGAATTACCTCCTGGTTACCAGTTTTTACATTGTTTGGTAAATGATGCAAAGGGTGGAGACTCCTCCGCTATTGATGGATTTGCTGTTGCTGATTATTTAAGAAAATATGAAAAAGATATATTTGAAACACTAATCTCTGTCCCACTAAAGTTTAGAGATAAGGATTATACTCAAGAATCTCATCGAAGCTTTCATGCCCCAGCAATTAGTTTAACAAAAGATAAAGACTTTCATGATATTAGGTTTAGTGTAGCAACTATGGATGCTCTAGACTGCCATCCCGACCAAATGGATAAAGTTTATAAAGCTCACCATAGATTTGGAAATCTTTTGCATGATGATAAGTTTCAGATAAAATTTAGACTAGGGCCAGGAGATATATTTTCTTTTAATAATAGACGTGTTTTGCATGGTAGAACAGCTTTTGATCCAAATTCGGGTCATCGTCATCTTCAAGGCTATTATCTAGACAGAGATGAAATAATTGGAAGATTGGAATATCTTAAGCAATATAAATCATAAATTTTCAAATATAAGATTATTATTTTTGTTATATTTAAAAAATTCTTTTCTAGTTTTAATTGTGTAGTAATATTTTTCCTTACTGATCAGTTGTACTTTCTTATTATCTAAAAACTTCTTATCTAATATTAGATATTTAATTTTTTTATTTAACCCATGTTTTAAAATCGACTTAACACTGTCTTTATTAGAAAATGATAAACCAACATTAACTTTTGAATTAATTTTTAAAAGATTATGAATATTTTCATGCTTAAAGGAGATAAAAATACATTTTTTAAATTTCTTAGTCTCGCTTATTAACTTAGATAAGATCTTTTTTTTTAGTAATGGTTTTATTTCTATAAATATAGGAAATTTATTTTTTGATAGCTCTAAAACCTCCTTTAACAGAGGTATTTTAAATTTTTTGTACTTAATTTTTTTTAATTCTCCATAATTAATATTTTTTATACTTTTATTTAATTTGAAAATTCTTCTTAAAGTAAAATCATGAAAGCATACAAATTTATTATCATTGGTTGTGTGAATATCAGTTTCAATACCAAATTTTTTTTTAAATGATGCTCTAAATGACTCTAGACAGTTTTCTTTGTAATTTTTATTTACAATCCCTCGATGAATTATATGCATGTAAAAAAAAAGGGCTCTGTTTTCACAAAGCCCTTAATTATTTTTTAAAGTTTAATTTTTAGTTAGGTAACCAACTTTTCCATTTGTCTGGATTGTTGTCTAACCACTCATTTACAACTTCTTTTACATCTCTTTTTTTGATATCAACTTCAACAAGCATCTTAGCTTGATCTAAGTTGTCTAATCTCATTCTTTCAAAAAAAGCTTTTGCTTTAGCATGTTCTGGTTTAGCAAATGTATCAGGATTACCATAATTCATAGTGTAATCTTTATCCCAACCAGTTGCTGGCCATCCATCTGTACCACAAGTTTTCCAGTTGTTTGCTTCAGTAAATGTATCTCCTGCACAAGTTTTGTAATCAGGAAGACCTACTCCTACCATGTCAAACTCACCAAAGAACCAGTGTGGTGACCATAGGTATAATAAGAATGGTTCTTTTCTCATATAAGCAGCTTTAGCTTCTGCAACTGCAGCAGCCTCTGTTCCTAGCTCATCCGCTTGAAAGTCAATTCCTAAAAGATCTAATCTTTTTTGGTCGTGACAGTTCCAACCAGCTACAGGACATCCAATTAATCTTCCTTTGCCGCCAGTTTCGATTGTTGCAAACTCTTTCTTATGTTTGTTTAAATCTCTCCAAGTTTTAATTCCAAATTTTTCAGCTGCATATCGTGGGATCCAGTAATCAGACATACCGATAATTCCAGTTGTTCCTAAAAGATCAACTGTTCCATCACCCTTGTATGATTTTACAACTTTACCATCGTAAATTAAATCTTCATTAAACATAACATCATCTGCCTCTGCATAACTTGGCCAGCTTTCACAAGCAAAATCAAGTTCACCAGCAGCAATTGCTTCCCATAATCCAGTTCCTGATGGGAATACTGTTTGTTTAACTTTATAGCCCATTTCTCTTTCAAGAATTCCTACTGCAACTTCACAAGTAATAATTCCACCTGTCCAGTCAGCAATAGCAGCATGTAATCTTTTTGCATTAGCCTGAGTAAGACTAGCAAATAAAATTACGAAAGATAAAAATAGAGCTGATATTGTTTTTGATAATCTCATTTATTTCCTCTCATTTAATTAATTAAAGATATATTTTAAAACAAAAACTAGTCGTTTGTAAACTGAGAAAAATGTATCTTTTGCTTGTTTTTATAAACCTAGAGCTTCTCTTTGTTTTTTTGTCCAAGCGAGTGATATTCTGTCTATAATTATTGCTAATAATACTATTCCTATACCTGCTGCCAAGCCTCTACCAGTGTCGGATCTTGCCAATCCATTAAATACTTCTAAACCTAATCCCTTTCCACCAATTAAGGGTGTAACAATTTGCATAGCAAACGCCATAATTACCGTTTGATTAAATCCAATCACTAAACTTGGTATTGCCAATGGAAATTTAATTTTATTTAATGTTTGCAATAGTGTACCACCGAAAGAACGCGAAACCTCCGAGTAAGTTCCAGATACTTGAGTTAAACCTAAAGAAGTTAATCTAATTATAGGCGGTATCGAATATATAACTGTTGCTAATATTGCTGAAACAACACCTCCACCAAAAAACATCAAAACAGGAATTAAATAACAGAAATAAGGTAATGTCTGCATAGCATCCAAAACAACATTTTGAACATTTCTAAATCTCTCATTATAAGAAGCAATTATTCCAAGAGGAACTCCAATCATAAAACATAAAGCTACTGACACCAAAACAGAGGACAGTGTTATCATTGATTGAGGCCATATCCCACAAGCACCAATAAAAAGTAATAACAATGCAGTTATAATTGCAAATCTTATGCCAACAGTAAAATAACCAATCGCAGAGAATACTCCCAATGTATACCACCATGGCACATGCGTTAAGAAGATATCAAGTGGTCGTAAAAGCTTTAGATAAACAAATGCTCTAAGAGCTTTAGTAAATGCAATAAAGCCAGGATTGACTGTTAATGAGTCTACGGCACTGGAAATTGGTTGTCTAATTGACAATCTCCATTCTTCAGGAAAAGATCCTATGCTAATTAAATAAGAGTCTACAAATGATATAGCTAGAACAAGAAAAAAAGAAGGTATGATATAATATCTTCTTGTTATAGCTTCACCTATATCTCTAGCAGTATTTTTATTTGATAATGAAATACAAAATTCAAATACATAAGCAATTGACCTTGTTAAATTAATACATACAAAATTAGTTAATCCACTTAAAAATTCTAAAGGTTTTTCTATAACTCTAGCAATTAAATATTTTTCCCAAGATTGAGGAAGTAAATAAAATTTTTGAACATTAGAGGGTAGAGATTGTTCTGTTTTACTGAAAGACATACTAAATCTATCAAACATTATAGCCATAAAAAGAATACAAAGCCCTCCTTCCATCGCCCAACCAACGTCTAGTCTTCTAATTGCTTGCCACACTTGACCGCCAATACCTTCAGCCCCAATAAAACATGCAAGAACTACAAGCGCCAATGCCATCATAATAACTTGGTTTATACCCATCATTATACTGGGTAATGAAAGTGGAATTTTAATTTTGAATAAAAGTTGTAATTTACTTGAGCCAAATGAGGTTGCTGACTCTATTGTCTCCGCGGAAACTTGTCTAATTCCTGTATTTGTTAATCTAATTATTGGAGGCATAGAATAAATCATAGTGGCTAATATTGCGGGCGCTCCTCCAATGCCAAAAAAGAATAAAGCTGGAAAAAGATAAACAAATGCTGGCATCACTTGCATTGTATCTAAAATAGGTTTCATAAAATTTTCAAATCGATCACTTTGAGAGCACATAACACCCAAGGTTACGCCTACAACCACACACATTAATACAGATAAACCCATCAATGCTACAGTTTGAAGGGAAGGTTCCCACATACCTGTAGCGCCCCAAAAATAAATTACGAATAAGGAATATAGACCCAATCGCAAGCCACCTGCAATTAAACAGGGTAAAAATACTAACGCTGCAATTAATAGCCAAGGAGAGTCGAGAAGAAAGTCTTCAACAAAATAATAAATATTTTTAATGTAACTAGCTATTATTTTTGTAATCCATCTATAATTTTTTTTTAAGTAATCCTCACCTTCATTAACCCATGCTGTAAATGTAAATTGATCAGTTACTACTTTTGGCATTTTTGAAGGACCGTCGCTTTGAAAAGATAACCACAATGCAACTAAAAAAGTTAATAGAACTAAAGAATATGTAATTATATTTTTAGATGAAATTGATTTTCCTTGGATACTAGAGACTTCAGATGACATAATTCTAGAAATTTAAAATAAATAATTTTACATTTAAAGAAAAATATTGTCTATTTTTATGTTATTAAAATAACAAAATATGAGTAATCAAGCAAAAATAACTTGTACTAACGTTTGGAAATTATTTGGACCAGACGAAAAAAGAATTATAAAAAATTTAGATAAAAATTTATCAATCAAAGAAGTTCAAGAAAAAACTGGACATGTTGTTGCTGTTAAAGATGTTAGCTTTTCAATTGAGAAAGGTGAAACATTTGTGGTGATGGGTTTATCTGGAAGTGGAAAATCAACTTTAGTCAGATGCATTTCAAGACTAATTGAACCGACCTCTGGTACAGTTAAAATGGATGATGTAGATGTTACAAAAATGAATGGAAGAGATTTATTAGATTTAAGAAGAAATAAGATGAGCATGGTTTTTCAACACTTTGGATTATTCCCACATAGAACAGTTATTGAAAATATTGGTTATGGATTAGAAATTAGAGGTAACAAAAAAAATGATAGAATAGAAAAGTCAATGGAGGTTTTAAAAATGGTAGGCTTGGAAGGTTGGCACAATAATTATCCAAGAGAACTTTCTGGTGGTATGCAACAAAGAGTTGGACTTGCAAGGGCACTCGCAGTTGATCCAGAAATCTTAATTTTTGATGAACCTTTTTCTGCACTTGACCCACTAATTAGAAGAGAAATGCAGGATGAATTATTAAAAATTCAAGAAAAACTTCAAAAGACAATGGTTTTTATTACGCACGATTTCTTAGAAGCCATAAAGATGGGAGATCATATTGCTATTATGAAGGATGGTGAGGTTTCACAAGTTGGTACCCCAGAGGAAATTGTTGCAAATCCTAAAGATCAATATGTAAAAGATTTCTGTGAAGATGTTCCAAAATATAAAGTCTTAAGTGCAAGCAAAGTAATGAGAGAAGAATGTTGTGATGATACAAAAAAATTGTTTGAAGATGGATCTAATAATATTCCACATGACTCAAAAATTGAGACATTGATTGATAAACTAGTTGATACAGATCAGAAATTTCCAGTTGTAGATACAGATACGGGAAAATTGATTGGTGAAATTGATAGAGCAATAGTTATGAAGTCAATGAAGTCTGCTAATTAATCTCTCTACTTACCTTAGTACTTTTTTGTTTAACCTTATCTCTCCAAATAATTATCATTCCTGCAAACACAATCACAAAAACTCCAGGAAATAATTGTTCCCAAGGCGCCTCGTTAAAAAACCACCAACCTAAAACAAAAGATGATGGGATGCCAAAATATTCAAAAGATGCCATCTTGCTTGCAGAAATTAATCTATAAGCATAAATGAAAAGTATTGCAGCTGTCCCACCTAGTATTCCAGTTAATATCATTAACAGAAAGTCTTGAGTACTTTTAATATCAGTATGTCCAGAGGTTATTAAAAATAATATTACTCCACCAATTACATTAAAGATTAAAGTATAAAGTTGTATTTTTGCTGTTGAGTGTCCATCTGGTATAAATTTTAAAATTATAACTGTAAAAGCCCAAGCAATCGCAGTTAATACAGGAAATATTGAATAAAAACTAAATATATCGCTTCCTGGCTGAACAATTAATACAACTCCAAAAAATCCAATAAATATTGCTGACCATCGATAAATACCCACCTTATCATTTAAAAAAATTATTGATAAAATTACTATGAAAAATGGTGACGAAAATGTAAGAACCATTGCAGTTGCAAATTCAAGATTAATTACTGAGATAAATATGAAGATATTCATAGACAAGAAAGCAAGTCCTCTTAAAAAGCTTAAAATTATAAATTTGTTGTTTAAATTTTTGAAAATTGAGAAATACTCTTTTGTAAATAGAATTAGAACAAAAAGAGGAATAACACCTGCAATATTTCTGAAAACAGCAAGCTGAATTACCGAATACTCATCTCCTAAAAATTTAATTACAACCATATACATGTCTACGCATAGAATTGCTAAGAGCATTGTAACTATTGCTAAATAAGTATTTTTTAAATCTGTTTTTTCGGACGAAATATTCATTTATAATTTTTTAAAATTGTATACTTTATCTAAGTTATGCAAAGTTTTAAACTCAATGAAACTGATATTCTATCCAATCAAGACTGGACATTTCCTACTAACATTGCTTATGGTCCTGGTAGATTAAAAGAAATAGGAAGTATCTGTAATAATTTAGATATTAAAAATCCTTTAATAGTTACAGATAAAGGAAGTCCAAAATTACCATTTATTAAAAATTTACAAAGCTATCTAAATAGCTCAAATATAAAATCAGATTTATTTTTTGATATATCTCCAAATCCTCGAGAGGACGAGGTTTCAAATGGAGTAAAAAAATTTAAAGATGGCAATCACGACTCTATAATTGCTATTGGTGGAGGAAGTGCAATGGATGGTGGTAAATTGATATGCCTTACAGCTAATAATGACGTACCACTTAGAGATTTTGAATTTGAATTAACTCCTCCTAAGATAAGTAAAGATAATCCTTTTCCAAAAATCATAACTATTCCTACAACTGCTGGAACGGGAGCCGAAACAGAAATCACAGCTATGGTTACATACTTAAAAGAAGGAATGAAATTTTGTATGTGGCATCCAGATGTTAGACCCTCTCTAGCATTGTTAGACCCTGAACTTACAATTGGATTGCCAGCAAACTTAACCGCATGGACTGGTGCAGATGCTTTAATCCATGGCATAGAAGGTTATTGTGTTCCTGGTTTTAATCCAATGTGTGATGGTGCTGCTTTGGAAGGTTTATCTTTGATATCAAAATCTTTAGTCAAAGCTGTAGAAGATCCTAGCAACATAGTTGCCAGAGGTGGAATGCATGTTGGATCATGTTTAGCGGGAATTTCTTTTTTAAAAGGGTTAGGATTAGTACATGCTATTGCTCATATGGTTGGAGCTGAATACAACACTCATCACGGGCTAACCAACGCAATAATATTGCCTGTAGTTCTAAAATATAATCTTCCAGGCATGGAAGAAAAAGTTAAAAGAATGTCAGAGGCTATGCAATTTGAAGATCATTCTGTAGAAGCATTTATATCTAACATTGAAAACCTTCTTGATAGAATTAAAATTCCAAAAAGTTTAAGTGAAATTGGTGTACCAGAGGATTGTGTTGATAGAATTGCTGAAAAATCAATGAAAGATCAAGCCTTTGCAACAAATCCAAGAATAGCAACTTTAGAAGAAACAAAGGAAATTACTCTAGCATCTATAAAAAAAGCTAGGTAATAACAAACTCTAATGCTTGAAAATAAATCAGTTAAAGAAATTATTTCTTTAATCAAAACAAAAGAAACCTCCATTAAAGAAGTTGTTGGTTTTTATTTAGAAAGAATAAAAAAATATAACCTATCTTTAAATGCTATAGTCTCAATTAAAGACGAAGAGCAAATTATAAATGAAGCAAAAGACAAAGATGAAAACTTTGATGAAAGTAAACCATTGTTTGGTCTACCTTTGGCATCAAAAGATTTATTAGATGTAGTGGACTTTCCAACTACTTATGGTTTTCCAGGATATAAAGATTATTTTCCAAAAAAAAATTCTATTATTGTTGATCGACAATTAGATGCTGGCGGCATCATGATAGGTAAAACTAATACTGCAGAACTAGGTGTAGGTGCACATACAGCAAATAGATTATTTGGAATTACTCCAAATATTTATGGCGATACTCAATCATCAGGAGGATCGAGTGGTGGAGCCGGTGTGGCTGTTGCGGCTGAGTTACTACCATTTGCAGATGGAACAGATATGATGGGTTCTTGCAGAACTCCAGCAGCCTATGCAAATGTTTATGGTTTTAGACCAACACCAGGACTTCTACCTGACTATCGAACAAATGATAAAAAAAAGAATCTCCCAATTATCTCAACTCCAGGATGTCTTGCGAGAACACCACACGATATGGCAATTCTTTTAGATGTAATAGCTGGTGAACATAAAGAGGATCCAATTTCTTTTAGTTTAAATAACTCATTTAAAGATACTAATATAAGTGATCAAGAATTTTCTAAAATAAAGATAGGATGGTTATCTGACATGAATGGCAATTATCAATATGATTCTGAGTTAGTTGAAATGTGTAACAAACAATTAAGCAGTCTTGAAAAAAATAAAGTTATAATTGAATTCTTAAAACCAAATATAGATGCTCATAAGTTATGGAATTGTTGGGGAACATTAAGAGCTAAAAGTATATATGAAGATATTATTACAATGAACATCGGTGAAATTAATCAAATGACACCACAGGCAATATGGGAATACAACAAAGGTATTAAGCTCACAGAGGAAGATGTAAAATTAGCTCTTAATTCAAGAATTGAATTATCTAGTGATGTAAATAGTTTATTTGGTGGTTTTGATTTTTTAGCTTTACCATCTCAACAGTCATTCCCTTTTGATAAAAACTTAAGATATCCTGAAAAAATTAATGATCAACTGATGGATACTTATCATAGATGGATAGAAATCCATATATTTGCGAGTCTTTTTTACTTACCATCGATTTCACTTCCAATTGGTTTTAATAAAGATGGATTTCCAATTGGCATACAAATTATTGCAAAAACAAAAGAAGATTTAAAAGTTATATCTTTTGCAAAAAAATATGAGGAAATTTTTAATTTTTCAAATCATAAACCAAATCTAAATTAAATGGTCAGACACAAACATCACTTTAAAATAGCTTTTGCATTAGCCATAGCCGCTGGATCATGGGGAGTTTACTGGCTTCCTCAAAGAATTTTAGAGGATGGTGGTCTTACTGGAGGTTGGGGAACTATTTCTCAAATGATGATTGGTATTATATTGCTTACACCTTTCTCTTTATGGAGAAAATTTAAAGGTCGAACATCAGGATTAGAAATTCCCTTTGTTGGTTTTTTAACTGGTAGTGGTTTTATATGTTACGCTTTAAGTTTTTTATTAACAGATGTTGTTCGAGCATTGATCATGTTTTACATGATACCTATCTGGACAACCATATTTGAAATATATTTTTTAAAGAAAAGACCTGGTTTAGAAAGGGTTTTAACTCTAAGTTTAGCACTTGGAGGCTTGTGGGTTGTTTTTAGTCAATCTAATATTATACCATTACCGCAAAATGCAGGAGATTTGTTGGCGCTGGTCGGAGGTGTACTTTTTGGAGCTGGCCTAGTACGTTTAGAAATTACAAAAACAGATGGTGTTTTTCCAGTAATATTTTCATTTTTTGTTTATGGAACAATATTTAATATTTTTGCTGGCTTTATTTTAAAAGATTATCTAGGGCCTATGCCACCAATTGAAGCTTTTACATCAATGTTTACTTTTTTAGTTCTTATTTCAGTATTTTATTTTATTCCAACAGGGGTAGTTATCATGTGGTCACCCTCAGTTTTAGGAGCAGGTCTTTGCGCTATATTATATTTAAGCGAAGTAGTTGTTGGAGTTATATCAGCGGGGATATTAACAGACGAAACATTTGGTTGGCGAGAAGTTGTAGGAAGTACAATGATTGTTTTAGGAGGAATTTTAGCAGTAGTGCTCGCTCCAAAAGATGAAAAATAAATGCTTTTTAAAGAAAAGTTAAAATCAAATTCAAAAATATTCTTAGACGGTGGAAATGGTTCTGAAATTGCAAAATTGGGAGGTGAAATGTCTCCTGCTTTTTCTGCCTTAGCCTCAATAATATCTCCAGAAATAGTAATTAAAGTTCATGAAAAGTTTATCGATGCTGGTTGTGATCTAATTACTGCAAATACTTTTAGTTCAACCAGACATAATCTTGAAAGTATAAATCGTGGAGCAGAAGTTAAAGAATTTATTATTCAATCATTAAAATTATCCAGACAAGCAATTATAAACAAGGGTAAAGAAAATAAAATTGGAATTGCTGGAAGTTTATCAAATTTTTTTTCTTTGAAGGAAAATGAATTTGTGCCAAATCCTAAATACATACCTTCTTTTAAACAGGAGGAACAAAATTATAAAGAAGCTGCAAAAATTCTGAAAGAGGAAGGAGTAGATATTTTAATTTTAGAAATGTTACTTGATATTGATCATTCAAAAATTTTATTGAATGCTGCCTTAGAAACTGACTTACCAGTTTGGGTTGGATTAAGTTCTTGTATAAGCAAATTTGATAATAGTGTTATTGGCAGAAATTTTAGTGCGGAAAAAGAAACTTCGTTAATTTATGATGAAACCAAATATAAAGAGCAACCAAAATTTATTCCTGATGATAAAATTGTGCTATTAAATGACATTGTAAAATCCCTTACAAATATGGGAGGAGATGTTTATGGTATCATGCATACTTGGTTCGTAGATTCTTTTGAAGGACTGAGTGTAATTAAAAATAACTGGAATGGTCCGATGATGTTCTATCCCGAGATACATAAGTTTGATACAAAGTCCCATAAAGCTATTGTGACTTCTACCGAGGAAGAATTTGCTAATGAATGTGAAAAGTTAATTGATAACCAAATTCAAATTATTGGCGGATGCTGTGGTGTTACAGACAAACATCTAAAAAAATTAATTGAGAGATATTCTTAATTTAATATTTTTTATTAACTAAATCTATCAGCATGTTTATCATATCAGTTTTATAACTTTCTTTTGTTGCTGATTTCGTCTCTAGAACAGAAAAAAAAGCAGCTACATTTCCAGTTATAAAATTAGTTGCAAGAAACTGACCACCATACCCTGAGTGCCCAATCATGTTGCCTGAAACCATTGTAGAATTTGAATAATATAAATATTTGTCTTTTGATAAATTCATATATTTGGGCCCTACATTATTAATGGTTTTGTTTAAAAATGATGAAGTTCCAACTTTTCTATTCCCAACACCCGTACCTTTTCTTGCGAAAAGTAAACCCATTCGCAAAAAGTCTCTTGTAATTAAGCAACCACCTCCAGACATCCAAGGCATACCATATCTATCTGATGCAATATATAATCCATCTTCAAATCCAGCCGCCTCAACTGCTGATAAAACCCAATCTCTTAAAGTTCTACCACTAACTTTTTCAATAATTAATCCAACTACATCTGTATTTGCAGATTTATAAAAAGCATACGCAGAATTATTTATTAAACTTTTATTTTTAGATTTTTTAATTGTATTTAAATACTCCTCTTGGCTTAGATGATTTTTAAGATTTTTAGGTAGCCTCCATCCCCCAACAGGTTCATGCATAAAAGAAGATGAGTATGCCTTAGTATAATCTTCAGTATAAGAGTTTATAACATTCATGTTTAAGACATCTTGGATCTTTGCATTTGCATATCCACTTCCAATTTTTGGTAAATAGTAAGAAATTTTTTTATTAAGATCTATTAATTTAGTACTTACCAATTCTCCAATAAATAAATTAACGAACATTTTTGTAATGGACATAATTGTTTGAGGCTGATTTTTTTTAAAATCTTTGGCATATTTTTCAAATAATATATTTTGACGGTTACCAACAATTAATGAACAAAAAGATTTATTTTTAGTCATCTTCTTTACTAAAGGAAACTTAGCGATAGTTTTATTTGGTTTAGAGTTTAATTTTAATATTAAATCAGATCTTAAAAAAATACTGTATCTATTGATTTTATGTAAATTTCTATAACCAAACCTTCTTGTTTTAGGAAGGTTCCATGAAGCTTTATTATCTTTAAGTGTGGTTAATTCTGGATTTCTAACAGAGACTAATTTTTTTTTCTTCAATATTTTAATGATTTTTTTTGTTCGTATTTTTGGTGATAAGCTTCTGCTTTGCAGTAATTTTTTTCTTTTGATACCTTAGTTGAAACTTTTCCATCTAATTTACTGTTAACTTCGTTTAAAACTTTTTCTGCAATCTGTTTTTCTTCATCTGTGTTATAAAATATTTCTGAACGGTATTGAATTCCCACATATGTACCCTGTCGGTTTACTTGAGTTGAGTCGTGTAATTCAAAAAATAAATTGACCATGTCCTCGTATGATTTTTCTTTTTCATCATACTCAACTTTGACAACTTCTATATGTCCTGTATCTCCACCACAAACTGCCTTGTATGTAACATTTGGCTCATCTCCACCACAGTAACCGCATTCTGTAGATACTATACCTTTGATGCCCTCATACTTTTTTTCGTCCCAAAAACAGCCAATACCGCCAATAAATGTTTTCATTATATTAAATATATACTTTAGTTTTTTAAAATTGAAATTGCTTTTATTTCCTCTACTCCGATCCCACAACACCCACCAATAATCTGAGCTCCATTTTTAATCCATGACTTAACTTCATTTAAATATCCAGCTGGTGTCATATCATCTACAAATCTCCAGTGTGGTTTTTCATAATAACCTTTATTTGGATATGCTCCTAATATTCCATCATAATTCTTCTTTGCAGTTTCAATTGCTTTTCCTGTAATATTTATATCTGAATGAGCAACTAATATTGGACCATTATGTAATTTTTTAAAATTATTTATCGATGTCTCAAAGTTTTCATAGACATGTGTATCAGAGTCAATTGTATCATTGTATCCAAGCATTATATTTTTTTGATCATCCATTACACAAGATACTGATAACCAAACAGGTATATTTACTTTTGTGGAACAATTTAACATTGCTTCAACTATGTCAGCTTGTGAAGACATGGCTTCTAAAATAATTAAGTCTACTCCAGCTTCAGATAAAATTTTCAGTTGTTCATGAAAACCAGGTATCATTGCTTTAATACCAAGTTTATAAAAGTTTCCAAAAGTTGATACACTTCCAGCTAATGTAGTTTCTTTATTTGTATTTTCTATTGCTTCTCTTGCAACCTTAACACTTTTTTGATTAAATTTTTCTATAGAGTCCTCATAACCATACTGTCTCATTGATATTGGGGTAGTACTATAAGTATTAGTTGTAATTACATCGGCTCCAGCATTTATATAATCCTCATGTACTTTTCTAACTAATTCAGGATGATCAACAGAACACTTCCCACACCACATATGCTTATCCATGTGAGCACCATTTTTTTCTAGTTCTGCGCCCATACCTCCATCTAAAATAATTATTTTATTATTTTCTAATTTTGTCTTGATTGCGTCGTATGACATAAATTTTATTCTCTACTATTTGTAAAGGCACAAATTTTATTTCCATCTAAATCACGAAGATAAGAATAATAAACTCCTGAGCCTTCTGGTCTTTCACCACCAGATCCCTCGCTAGTTCCACCAGATTTTAAACCTACCTCATGAAATTTATCTACGTGAGATCTTGATTTAGTTAAAAATGTTATCTGCGTTCCATTTCCAAAGGAAGCATCTTTTTTATTGAAAGGTTTAGTGACATAAAACTCAATATCTTTGGTACCTTTTGCTCCATATGCAGCATAATCATCTTCTATTGTCTCATTTCTATCTAAACCAATTACTTCTAAAACTTTATCGTAAAATTTAATAGCATCATCTAAATTATTAGTGCCTACCATCACATAACCAATCATATAAACCCCTAAACTAATTCTGATTATAAGTTATTTAAACTATTAATTCCAACCGGTAATTGCTTTAACTTCTAAAAATTCAGTGAAACCCCAGACACCACCTTCACGACCATTGCCAGATTGTTTGTAACCACCAAACGGCATTCCGGTATCTGTTGCTTGACCATTAATATAAACTGTTCCAGCTTTTACTTTTCTAGCAACCCTTTTTGCTTTTTCTTTATCTTCAGTTTGTAGATAATTACCAAGTCCATAAGACGTATCATTTGTAATTGCTATTGCTTCTTCCTCAGTTTCAAATGGTATAATTGAAAGTACGGGTCCAAAAATTTCAGTTCTTGCAATTTTCATATCATTATTTACATCTGAAAAAATTGTTGGTTTAACAAAATAACCTTTGTTAAGTCCATTAGGCAAATCTGGTCCACCCGCAGCTAACGTTGCACCTTCTTTAATCCCTTCATTAATAAGATTAACAACTTTATCGTATTGTACTTTTGAAACTACAGGTCCAATGTGATCACCTTTTTTAGATGCAAGATCAACTTTAATTTTGTTTGCTTCGTCAACAGCTTCTTTAACAGCTCTTTCATAAATTGGTTTTTCAACCAACATTCTTGTTGGAGCATCACATGACTGTCCAGAGTTACTCATTATGTTTCTTACACCATCCCTAACAGCATTAGGATATGAGTCTGCAAAAACTATATTTCCGCCTTTACCTCCCAATTCAAGAGTTACTTTTTTTATAGTATCAGCTGCATTTTTCTGAATTAGTTTTCCAGCTCTTGTTGATCCTGTGAATGAGACCATATCAATGTCAGGATGACCAGAAATATGATTTCCAACAACTTCACCATTTCCATTCACTAAATTAAAAACTCCAGCAGGAAAGCCAGCTTCGTCAATCATTTCAGCAAACAATACTGCTGATACAGGAGCAATTTCAGACGGTTTTAAAATCATTGTACATCCAGCAGCTAATGCTGGAATAACTTTTAAAATAATTTGGTTCATTGGATAATTCCAAGGTGTAATTAATCCACAAACTCCAATTGGTTCATATCTAATGTGGTTATTAGATTTAGGATCAAATTGATGTTCAAAATTAAAATTTTTTAAAATCTCAATGTTATTTCTACAAATATCAGCACCCATTTTAGTATGAGTTTCTGATGCAAAATCTAGTGGTGCACCCATTTCTTTTGATTGAGCCTCAACCATTTCGTCCCATCTTCTTTTATAAATTTCATCAAACTTTTCAAGTAGAGCTAATCTTTCTTCTTTTGTGGTTTCTCTCCAGGTTTCAAATGCAATATTTGCTGATTTAATTGCTTTATCTGCATCTTCAGCAGAGCCTAAAGATATTATTGCAAAGGCTTCCTCAGTTGAGGGATTAATTACTTCAAAGTCATTTGGATGAGCAGGTGAAACCCACTTTCCATTTATATAAAAATTTTTCTTTTCAATCATAAGTGTACTTTAACATAAAATTTAAATTTCATAACCTTTTTCTTCAGGCTCAAAATCAGTTAACTCCTCGGGAAACCCCTCAGCTCTAAAATCAATTTTATTTAAATCTTCCATTCTTTTTACTATCATTGATGACCAGGCTCTTGAGCCATATTTTTTTTGGCCATCTTTAAATATTTCAACTATCTTAGGTGAAATTTCCAAAGGTGCATTTAATTTTTTTGCGAGTTCATCAAATAGACCTGTATCTTTTAAAACGAGGTCCATTGTAAAATTTATATTATAAGAGCCATTTAAAATAACTTGGCTCTCAGTTTCATGTACAAATGAATTTCCTGATGACACAGCAATTCCTTTATATGTTTTTGCAAGATCTAGATTTGACTTTTTAGCTACTGTCCATGCCTCTCCAAGTGCAACAAGATGTGTAGAAGCTAAATAATTTGTAATTACTTTAAGCACAGAAGCAGTACCTAATACTCCTGTATGTAATATTTTTCGTCCCATTACAGTTAAAGCAGGTAAAATCTTTTCAAATGCCTCCCTTTCCCCACCAACAAATATTGCTATATTTCCAGACGCTGCTCTATGGCATCCACCACTTACTGGACCATCTAAGGGTATTGCCTTTTTTTCAATTACTTTTTTCCCAATCCTTTTTACTTCTGCCTCATCAGTTGTACTCATTTCCAACCATATTTTATTTTCAGATAGACCTTCTAGTATCCCGTTTTGACCCTCCATCACTTCTGCACAAATTTTAGGAGAAGGAAGACAAGTTATTATTAAATCAACTTCCTCAGCCAGCTCTTTAGCAGAGTTTGCAATTTTAGCCCCAGAATCTTTAAACTGTTTTGTTAAATTTTTATCTAAATCTCTAACTGTTAAATTAAATCTATTCCTCAATAAACTCCCAGCTAGTTTTCCTCCAACATTTCCCAAACCAATAAATCCTACATTCATTAATTTACCTCCTCTTTCTTTTTATATAATATCATTATGACACCAAATATTATTATTACTCCTCCAATAAATAATTCACTTGTTGGTTTTTCACCTAATAAAAATATTGCTGCAAGCAATCCAGTGGGTGGTATACCCATAGTCACTATTGGTAATACTTTATATAATGGATTATTTTTTAGAACATAATAAAAACAACCATAAGTAATTGGCTGCATAATAAATCCTATGTAAAATGCTATCAACCAGTGATTAAATTTAGCAGTTGATAAATATGATATAGTATCACCTTCAATTACCGAAGAAATTAAAATTAAAGTGGGTCCAGAAAATAATGCAAGCCACGCAACTAAAGCTAAAGGATTAATTTCTTTACTCAAAGGTTTAACAATTACTTGGCCAAGTGCCCATATTGCTGAACCTAAAATTGTAAGAGTGATCCCAAATATTTTTCCATCTAAATTGGGTGAACCAGTTAAAATATAAACTCCTACAAATGCAATTCCTATCCCAATCAAAGCTCTTAAAGTTGGTTTCTCTTTCAACATGAAAAAAGCAAATATTACCCCAAATGGAACTTCTGTTTGTACTAATAATACTGCTGCAGATGCATCAATAAAATTTAAACCAGTATAGGTAATACTGTATTGTAACGTGTTTGCTATAAACGAAGCGATAAAAATTTTTTTCAAGAAACCTTTGGGAATAGGAAACCACCAAATTAAAATTGATGCTGCAAATATAAATCTTAATCCCATTAAAAGAATTGGAGGAAAAGATTCAAAAGCAGGTTTTGCAATTACAAAACCAAAACCTAAAAAAATAGGAACAAGTGATGCAACTACAGTGTCTTTAAAATTCATTCAATTAATTTAATATTAATGATTATTCAAGAACTTATGATATATTCACCTTTTTAAAATATGAATTCAACAAAAATAGAACCAAGATACGTAAGTAAATCAAATCCACGAGTTGGCCTTATTGCTCTTGCGAGTGATTTTATGATTGAAAGAGATTTTATAAATGTAATTAAAGATAGAGAAATTGATTTTTTTGTTAATAGAATAGAGTGCTATAATCCTTTAACCAAAGAAAATCTGATCAAAATGTCAGATAAAGTAACCAGTGTAACAAAAGATATTTTACCAGATCAAGATATTGATTGCGTTGTCTACGGATGTACCTCTGGAACTATTGCAGCAGGTTTTAATTCTATTGAGCAAAAGGTAAAAGCAGCTAAACCAATGGCTGAAGTTACAACACCAAGTACTGCAGCTATAAAAGCATTAAAAAAGTTAAATATTAAAAAGCTTTCACTATTTACACCTTACAGCAAAAAACTTAATGATGAGGTTATGGAATATTTTAGGTCTGAAGGTTTTGAAATAACATCCAATTCATACTTTGATATAGAAGCAGATTATGACATTGGAAAAGTAGACCAAAATTATTTGTATGATGTCTTGTCTAAAATAAATTTAAATGGAGCGGATGCATTATTTGTATCTTGTACAGCCCTGCCAGTATTACCAATAATTGATAAACTTGAGAAAAAACTTAACACCATTGTTTTATCAAGTAATCAGGCTTTAATTTGGGATACTCTTGTCCAAATAAATAAAAATAATCTTGTAGAAGGTTTTGGTAAATTATTCAGATAAAAATTTATGTCATTTACTAAAGACGAATATAAACAAAGATTAAAAAAAGTTCAGTCGATGATGCAGGATAAAGGTATTGAACTATTAATTTCTCACGACACAAATAATATGAATTATTTAACTGGTTATGATGCATGGTCTTTTTATTATGCACAGTGTACAATTGTTCATGTTAACGCTGAAGAACCTTTATGTTTTGTAAGAGCGCAAGACTCAGGTGGTGCGTATATTAAAACTTATCTGAAAGATGAAAATATAATTATTTATGATGAAAATTATATTCATACATGGCCAAAACATCCTTACGATTATTTAGTTCAGATTATCAAAGATAGAAATTGGGATAAGCTTTCAATTGGGGTTGAAATGGATGCTCATTATTTTACTGCTTTTTGCTATGAAAAGATAAAACAAGGTTTACCAAATGCAAAAATAAAAGATTCAGAGAGATTAGTTAACTGGGCAAGATTTGCAAAATCTGATGCAGAAATTAATTATATGAAAACTGCTGCACTCATTTCAGAAAAAGGAATGAGGACTGCAATGGAGATAATAAAACCAGGAGTAAGACAATGCGATGCAGTCGGAGAAATACAAAAAACTTTATTTTATGGAACTCCTCAGTTTGGTGGAGAGTATTCAAGTATTGCTACACTTCTTCCAACAGGTAAAGGAACATCGGCATCACATTTAACAGCAACGCAGGACAAGTTTGTCGAGGGCGAAGCAACGATTGTTGAGTTATCTGGAGTTTATAAAAGATATCATGCGCCAATGGCCAGAACCATATTACTTGGAAAACCGGATCAATTAAAAATAGACACGATGAACAAAACTATCGAAGCTCTTCAAGCTGGAATTGATGCTACAAAACCTGGGAATACAGCAAATGATGTAGCGCAAGCTTTTTGGGGTATTTTAGATAAATATGGAATAGATAAAAAATCAAGAACTGGTTATTCAATTGGAATAGGTTACCCACCAGATTGGGGTGAGCATACTCTTAATATATATAAAGGAGAAATGACTGAACTAGTACCGAATGCTTGTTTTCATATGATAGCTGTAATGCAATTTGGTGATTGGGGAGTTGAAGCTTCGGAGGCTATAAGAGTTACTGACAAAGGATGCGAATTATTCTGCAATTTTCCAAAAGAGTTACACATTAAGAGCTAATTAACTGTTGCAAACAAGTTAACTAAGTGTTTTAAAAACTAACCTATGTCAAAAAAAGAAGATTTCGTAAAATTTGATAAAGTTGACAAAAGTTACGATGGAAAAGTATTAGTAGTTAAAGATTTGAATTTGGACATCGAAGAAGGTGAGTTTGTAACAATGCTTGGACCCTCTGGTTCAGGAAAAACCACATGTTTAATGATGCTCGCAGGTTTTGAAACCCCAACTAATGGAGAAATCTATTTAGATAAAAATCCAATTTCAAATATCCCTCCACACAAAAGAGGTATTGGAATGGTTTTTCAAAATTATGCTTTATTTCCACATATGACGGTTTTTGAAAATTTAGCTTTTCCATTAAGAGTAAGAAAAATTTCAAAAGAAGATATAGATAAAAAAGTCGAAAAAGCATTATCTATGGTTTCGTTGTCAGGATTTGGTAATCGTATGCCTGGACAACTTTCTGGAGGTCAACAACAAAGAGTAGCTGTTGGAAGAGCTTTAGTATTTGATCCTTCTGTTGTTTTGATGGATGAACCTTTAGGCGCTTTAGATAAAAATTTAAGAGAAAGTATGCAATATGAAATTAAACATATTCATGAAAGCATTGGTGTAACAGTCGTGTATGTTACTCATGATCAAGGTGAAGCATTAACTATGTCAAACAGAATTGCAGTTTTCAATGATGGGAAAGTTCAACAACTTTCTAGTCCAGATAAGCTATACGAAGAGCCAGTGAATTCCTTTGTTGCTGAATTTATAGGAGAGAATAATACTTTCGCTGGAGAAATTTCAGATATATCAAATGGATCCTGTAAAGTTAAACTAGATAAGGGTGAAATAATTGCAAATCCAATTTCAGTTAAGTCTGTTGGTGAAAAAACTACAGTTTCAATTAGACCTGAAAGAGCATTGATTAATCCTAAAGATAAAATGGATAACAATCAAAAAGGTAAAATAGAAGAGGTTATATATCATGGTGACCACACAAGAGTGAGACTTAACTTGCTTGGAAATTCAGAATTTATTTTAAAAGTTCCAAATAGTTCTCAGAATTTAGATATTAAACTTGGAAATGAGATTAATATTGGCTGGAATAGTCATGACGCTAGAGCTTTAGACCCAAAATAAGCTAAATTATTACATTATTGTTAAAATCCCCTGTTGACTCTTTTTTCCTATGTTGCTGTACTTCGTTTTTTATAAAAAAACGTTTAAACGGAGGATAAATGAAAAAATTAAGTAAATTATTACTTGCCGTAACTTTTGCTATCTCAGTATCTTCATCAGCATTTGCAGTAGTTGTTGCATCGTGGGGTGGAGCTTACACAGAAAGTCAAAAGCTAGGATATGGTGATCCAACTGCAAAAGCATTGGGTATACCAATCGAATGGGTAGATTATTCTGGTGGATTATCAGAAATTAAAGCCCAAAAAGAAGCAGGAGCGATTACATGGGATATCATAGATGTATTCGCTTATGATACTATTAATGGTTGTGACGAAGGTATTTTTGTTGAATTTGATTTTGATAAAGACTTTCCACCAGCTCCAGATGGTACACCTGCAAGTGAAGACTTCTTTACAGACATGCCAAGTAAATGTGCTGTAGGAAATATTTTATATTCTTGGAACTATGCTTACAACAGTGATCTGTTAAAAAGTACTCCAAAAACTATAAAAGATTTCTTTAACACAAAAAGATTTCCAGGAAAAAGAGCTATCTACAAAAGCGCACTTACAAACCTGGAAATTGCTTTAGCAGCTGATGGTGTAAAAATGGGTAAAGGTGGAGAATTTATTTACAAAAAACTAGAAGATCCAGCTTACGTAACTAGAGCTATGAACAAAATCAAAGCACTTTGTGAAGATCCAAATGGTGGATGTGTATTTTGGTCAGCAGGTGCTCAACCACCAGAATTATTAATGAGTGGTGAGGTTGTAATGGCAACTGGTTGGAACGGTAGATTTTTCAATGCTGCAACTGGAGAAGGTGCTCCAATAGTTCAAGTTTGGGACGGACAAGGTCTTGACTATGAATATTTTGCATTAGTAAAAGGTGGACCAAACGAAGCAGACGCTATGAAAGCGTTAGCAATGATGACAAACACTGAAATGTTAGCAGGAAGTGCAAAATATATTGCATATGCTCCATGGAGAAAATCATCAATTGCAGTTATGGAAGCAGGAGAGCCTTGGTATAAAGATGGAAAAACAAACATGGTTCCACATATGCCAACAGCACCAGCTAACCTTAAAAAATACTTCTTAGTGAACGCTGAGTACTGGGCTGATAACGGCACAGAGCTTGGTGAACAGTGGGAAGCTATGAAAGCTAGTATTAAATAATTAGAGTTTTAAACACTTTAATTTTATATTATATTAAGGGCGGTTACTACAACCGCCCTTTTTTTATGAGCTCAGAAACACAAAAAATACTATCTACTGATGGAATTCCTTTAGAGGAAAGCCTTAAGCAAGCAGAAAAAAAAAATAAAATAAAAGCTTTTCTTTTAGTTACTCCATTACTTTTATTTCTAATCATTACTTACATCATTCCAATCGCAGACATGTTCTCTAGAAGTATAGATGACAAAATGGTTACCAATATGCTGCCTAAAACATACAAAGCAATGGAGCAGTGGGATGGAAAAGAACTTCCACCAGAAGAAGTATTCGAAGCTTTTTATTTGGATTACAAAATTTTGGTAGAAAATAAAACAGCAGGTAGATTACAAACCCAACTTAATTACGAGAAAAATGGTTTTAAGAGTGTATTAAAAAAATTAGCTAGAAAACAAAAGAAATTTGAGGAGGGGAACTATAAAGAGCAAATCATGAAAGTGCATAAAAGGTGGAGAAATGTAGATTATTGGAGAGCAATAAAAAGAAGAGCTCCAGCTTACACTTACTCAAAATATTTGAAGGGCGTTGACATGTACTCTAATGAACAGGGTAAAATTGTACAGGTATCTGAAAATAGACGAATTCATAGAATTTTATGGTCACGAACATTAGAGGTAGCTTTTTTTGTAACTCTTTTTTGTTTTTTAATGGCTTATCCAATTGCACATTTATTAGCAACTCTTCCAATGAAGTATAGTAATTTGCTCATGATTTGTGTGCTGCTTCCATTTTGGACCTCACTACTTGTGAGAACTGCCAGTTGGATGATTTTGTTACAACAACAAGGACTGGTAAATGACTTTTTTGTATGGATCGGTCTTGTTACAGACGATAATAGGCCAGAGATGATGTACAACAAAACAGGGACTTATGTTGCTATGACACAAATACTTTTACCATTTATGGTATTACCTTTGTATAGTGTTATGAAAACAATCTCTCCAAGTTTAATGAGAGCTGGAAAATCTCTAGGGGCAACTCCTGGTGTAGCTTTTTTTAAAATTTATTTTCCACTTACAATACCAGGAATTGGAGCAGGCTGCTTATTAGTTTTTATACTTGCAATTGGTTATTACATAACTCCAGCTCTGGTAGGAGGAGCGTCTGGAACACTTATAAGTAATCAGATAGCTTATCATATGAAAAGTACTTTAGATTGGAGCTTTGCTTCTGCAATGGGATTAATGTTGTTGACTGGAGTATTAGTTATTTATTGGATTTATAACAAACTTGTAGGAGTTGATAATATCAAACTAGGATAATTATGGCTTTACCAAAATATACTGAACCCCATTATAGAATCTGGCATTATTTTTATCTTTTTGTATGTGGATGTGTATTTTTCTTTTTAATTGCACCATTGTTTGTAATTTTTCCATTATCATTTAATGCAGAAGAATTTTTAGTTTTTACAGATGGAATGATGAGACTTGATCCAGATGCATTTTCTACGAGATGGTACAAAGATATGGTCTATGGAACAAAAAACCCTTGGGGCTTAGCTGCAAAAAATAGTTTTATAATTGCAATATTTGCAACCATTGGTTCAATTATACTTGGTACATTAGCTGCCTTAGGTTTGAGCAGCAGACATATGCCCTATAAAGGTTTGATAATGGCGATTTTAATTTCTCCCATGATAGTTCCTTTAATTATTTCAGGTGTTGCAATTTTCTTTTTTATGGCAAAAGCAGGTTTAGCCGCAACACACTTAGGTATAATTTTAGCCCATATTATTTTAGGAACTCCATTTGTGGTAATTACAGTTACTGCTACACTATCAGGGTTTGATCATAGCATAACTAGAGCTGCATCTAGTTTGGGCAGCAATCCTTTCAATACTTTTATGAAAATTACCTTACCATTAATACTACCTGGAGTTATTTCTGGTGGTTTATTTGCATTTGTTACATCTTTTGATGAGGTTGTGGTGGTATTATTCTTGGCTGGGTTAGATAACACTACAATACCAGTTCAAATGTGGACTGGTCTTAGAGAGCAACTTAGTCCTACAATTTTAGCTGTAGCAACATGTTTAATTGTTTTATCAATATTAATTTTACTGACAGCTGAGCTTTTAAGAAGAAGATCTGAAAGATTAAGAGGAATAAATAGATAGTTAGTTAATAGATTCAATTACTGTAGCAATTCCCATACCCAAACCAATGCATTGAGTAGATAAAGCATACTTTTTATTTTCTCTCTGAAGTAATTCAGCAGCTTTACCTGTAATTCTTGCACCTGTTGCTCCAAGAGGATGTCCAAGAGCAAGTGCTCCACCATCTAAATTAACTTTATCTTTATCTATACCTAAATCTTTAATGCATGCTAATGATTGTGAAGCGAAAGCCTCATTTAATTCAACAATATCAATTTTATCTGCTGGCAAATTAGCTCTTTCTAAAGCTTTCCTTGATGCTCCAATTGGACCCAATCCCATATAGTCAGGGTCACAACCTTGTACTGCCGTAGACACAATTCTTCCCAAGATATTTAAATTATTTTCCTTTGCATAACTTTCTTCACAAATTAATGTTGCAGCTGCACCATCGGTTAAAGGTGAAGAAGTTGCCGCTGTAACAGTACCATTTTCATCAAATGCAAGTTTTAATCCGTCTAATTTTTCCATTGTGCTACCTGGTCTAATATTTCCATCAGTATCACAATCACCAATAGATACTATTTCATTTTTAAAATTTCCTTTTGTTTGAGCTTCATGCGCTTTCTGATGACTTGAGATCGCAAATTCCTGCTGCTCGTGTCTTGAGATATTATATTTTTTAGCAACATTTTCAGCGGTAGTTCCCATTGAAAAATATACATGAGGATTATCATTTTTATTTTCAGGATAAGGTATCGGGTCAAATCCTGTATTAACTCTGGTCATACTTTCAACTCCTCCACATATAAATACTTTTCCTGCACCTAATGAAATTTTACCTGCAGCGATATGAATAGCTTCCATTGAAGAACCACACCATCTATCAACTGTCATCCCTGAAGTTTTGACATCCATATTAGTCAAAAATGTTGTTAGTTTTCCAATATTGAATGACTGTTCTCCAGTTTGGAATGCACAACCAACTACAATATCTTCAATATCATCTTTTTTAACATTGGTTTTGGAAACTAAATTTTTAATCACCTCTGCTAATAAATTAACGGGTTTTGTATCTATGAGAGCACCTTTTCTCGCCATTGTAAAAGGTGATCTAGAGAAGCCGGCAATAACAGGTTTAAACATAATTATAAATATAAGGTTAATCTGGAAATGGTAAAGAAGTTATAATGCCTTTTCTATTTTTTCCATTGAAAGTATTTACAAAAACCTCATTTCCAATTTCCCAGTAATCTTTTAAAATCATAGAAAGACCAATATTTTTTTTAAATCTTGGAGAATATATTCCAGAAGCAATTTGGCCAATTTTTACATTATCCTTTGAATATACTGGTAGAGGCACACCGGTTGGCTTACATGGATCTCCATCAAACAAAATTCCTCTCATTTTCTGAACTATTCCATCAGATTGGATCTTTCTTAGAGCTTCTTTACCTATAAAATCGTGATCATCTTCTTGTTTGCAGTATTTTTCAAGATTGCACTCCAAAGGATTATTTTCTTTTGTAAAATCATTTCCGTAAGACATTAACCCTGCCTCAATTCTATCAATTAAATTTGGACATCCTGGGGAAATATTAAATTTTTGTCCATTCTCCCAAACAGTGTCCCAAAGTTTTTCTCCGAGTTCTATCTCATTAAAATGAGTTTCAAATCCCTTAAAATATATTTCAAAACCGTCTTGTTTACTATATCCTGATCTGGCAATAATTTGTTTAGTTCCTAAAAAATCAAAAACTTTAAAATTAAAAAATTTTAACTTCTTTATATCCTCCCCAAATATTGAAATTAGAAGATCTTCAGATTTGGGACCCTGAATAGCCAGTGGATAGACATCTGGTTCGATAATTTCTACATTTAATTTTGATCCTAAAGCAATACCTTTTGCCCAAAGTAAAATATCTGAATCTGCAATAGAAATCCAAAACATATCGTCATCTAGTTTTAGTAAAACTGGATCGTTAATCATACCAGCTGTTTCATCAATTATTGGAATATAAAAACATTTACCTGTTTCCATTTTTTTTATGGATCGGGGCGTCATCTTTTGCACAAGTTTTTCAGCATCAGGACCTGTAATTTGAACTTGTCTTTGACAAGACACATCCCAAACTTGAACCTGTTCTCTTAAATGCCAATAATCTTCTTCTACAGTATTTTTAAAACCTTTAGGTAGTAGCATATGATTGACAACAGTAAAATCAGATACTCCACATTCCTCTACTTTATTTGTAAATGGAGTTCGTCTTATACGCCTAGACATATTTAATTTTATATTTTTTTGTGGAATTAAATTTTCTTTACTCATTTTATTTAGACCACCAAACTGTGTAGCTATTTTTAGAAATTATAATTGGAATATGATATTTTTTATTTTGATCTTCCATCTTAAATTTAATGTTAATCTCAGAAACTATTTTTTTTTCTGAAAAATAATTTCCAGTTTTACAAACCATTTCATACTCACACTTGCAGTCGTCTTTACTTAATTCAAATTCTTGCAGTATTCGTCCACCTTCATCAGATTTAGTTTCGCAGAAAACTTTCTTTTCTCCATTTTCATTAATTTGATAAATAATTACTTCAACATTTGCAGCGTGCGAGCCATTTGTTGCATCTAATAAGTGAGAAGAGAAAGTTACCACAATTATTCTATTGATGATTTTTCTCTTTTACTTGCAACTGCAGAGACTATTGGGCTTAATACAGGTTTTGCTTTAACATTTACGCATGCTGGTTTTCCACTTTCCATAGCTCTTTTAAGTGCTGGGCCTAGTTCTTCCCTTTTATTAACTAATTCTCCATGTCCTCCAAAACCCTCAAATATCTTATGAAATGGTATATCACGAAAATCAGTTCCTACACTTTTTCCACTTTTAAATAACCTTTCTTGTTGCTGGCCAATTGAAGCAAGACCCCCGTTATTATCAATTACAACAGTAATAGGTTTTTTTTCATAAAATACACTTTCAATAGACATGCCTCCTGATAAAAACGCACCATCTCCACTAATCAGAACTACATTTGAATCTGGACTGTAGTTTTTAGCAGATAAAGCGAATGAAACTCCAACACCTAACATGCTAAAAGTTCCAGGATGCAATATACCTTTTAATTTTTTCCCTTTGGCACCTGCGATGTTAATTGCAATTTCAGACCAAAAATGAGTATTTCCTCCATCGATAACAAGCCAATCATTTTCACTCATTGCATCTTGAACATCCAATGAAAGTTGTAGAGGGTGAATTTTTCCTCCATTTTTTTTAGATGCTTCAGCTTCAATTTCTAAATCTTTTAATGATTTATCTACCCATTCTTTCTTCTTTTTTTTATTCTCTTCAAACCAATTTGTATTTAAAGACCATTTATTATTTTTTTTTAAGTTGGATAATGTATCTAAAAAAACACCAGGATCACTTAGTAAACTAAAATCTGCAGCTCTATTAAGTTCTAATTCTTCATGTGAACCATTCACACAAACTAATTTAGTTGTTTCTGGTATAAAAGGTGGATTTCCGAAATTTAGTTGATTATCTAATCGTGCTCCAACTACAAGAACTAGATCTGAATTTTGTAATGCAAATTCTGAAGGAGGGTATTGATGTATATCAGCCAAGCCCATATAAGCGTTAGCTTCTTCTCCTAATAATTTTTGATGATATGGGACATTAAAAATTGGTATATTTAAATTATTACCCGCTGCCTCAAGATTTTTTTCTGAATGTGACCACCAAACACCGTGTCCACCAATAATAACTGGTTTTTTTGAATTACAAGCAAGTTCTAAGACTTTAGATAGTGAATTTGGATCTGGCCACGCTTTGGCTATAGGTTTTGCTTTTTGAGAATATGGTCTTTCTTCTAAACCAACTTCCTCTGCAAAAGATGAAAACATAATATCAACAGGAAGACTAAGATGAACAGCACCTGGATATCCGTTAGTTGCAATATGATATGCTTTGTCTACAAATTCCCTTATTCTATTTCCATCAGTAATACTTGCGCTATATTTGGTTAAAGGGGCTGCAATTGAAACATCGTCAATTTCTTTAAAACCACCTGAACCTTGCCTTTTAAGACTGCTAGATCCGGTAATATAAATAATTGGACTTCTCTCGCCCCAAGCCTCCATCATTGAAGGGACTGCATTTGTAAATCCTTCGGGTCCAACTAAACATACTGATGGTTTACGAGTAATTCTTGTATTACCATCCGCCAAGTGACCTGCGATCTGCTCATGAGGAGTGTTTATAACTTCAATTTGGCATTCAGCAAAACCTTCAATTGCTGGATTACAAAAACCTCCTGAAAGCGTAAAAACTTTGGTAATTCCCTTATCTTTTAGGGCTCTTGCAAGTAATGCTCCACCTCTAATTTTGTTTTCACTCATTTAGTAATTTACCTTATTTACAGTACTATCTATTACAATATTAGAAGTTACATCATTAATATCGTTTAATCCCACTAACCCGAGCGTCGTGCTGGCTTCTTCCTTGATTATTTCCACAATTCTCCTCAATCCTTTTTTTCCATCAGCTCCCATTGCGTACATTACGGGTCTACCAATCATTGCATAATCAGCACCAAATGCAAGTGCTCTTACAATATCACTTCCACTTCTTATTCCACTATCAAAAATTAAAGGGAAATCACTACCTACTGACTTTCTTATTAATGGAAGCATATTTATTGCTGCTGTAGCGCTATCTAATTGTCTGCCTCCATGATTTGAAACTTGTATTGCATCAGCGCCAGCCTCCTTAATTTGTTTTGCATCGTCAGGAGACATTACTCCTTTAATTATAAGTTTACCTTTCCATTGATCTCTTACTCTCTTAAGTGTATCCCAATCAGTAGAACCTCTACTTTCTTTTCTTTTAAAAATACCATCTCCACTTTTAGATGTTACGTAATTCATTGGTTTAGGAATGCCGCTTAGCAAAGTCGATAAAGACCAAGTAGGATGAGTTGCAAAATCAAAAAATTGTTTTGGACCAATCTTGAAAGGGTAGGAGAAACCATTTTTATCATCTCTAGTTCGTCTGGATAGTACTGGGACATCCACAGTTAATATTGCAACTTCGTATCCAGTATTCTTAGCTCTATCTAAAAGTTCCATAACAAAATTTTCATCCTGAAATATATATAGCTGCATCCATGAATGACCTTCTGAAAGTTCATACATTTTTTCTAAAGTTGTTGTAGAAGCCATAGAAACACACGTAGGAATATTATTTCTCGCACTTTCAGCTGCTAACATAGAGTCTGCTCCAGGCCATGATAAATTAGTCATTCCCATTGGAGCAAAACCAAATGGAAAATCAAATTCATAACCTAATACTTTCTTCTTAAGAGATCTTTTTTCAACATTTCTTAAAACTTTAGGTTCAAGTCTAATTTGATCTAAAGCTCTACTATTTATTTCTGCTAATTTTTCATCTCCTGATGCACCATCAATAAAATCAAAAACTAATTTCGGAAGACGTTTTCGTGACAGTTCTCTTGCATCTTTTATACTAAAAATTTTTTGACTTGGTAAAATATTATCACTCATTATTAACTTTAATATATTCTTTTAAATTAAGTTGTTTATTTTGATCAACAAAATAAGCATTATGACTTTTTCTGGAAGAATAAACCTCTGTTGGTTTACCGTCAATAAAAAGTACCGCAACTCCATCATCAACAGCTATACCGCTAGGTAAAGTTTTATTTTTTATATTTTGTTTGTATTTATCTGCTCTTTTTGCATCTGAATAATGTGGGGTAAAACTTCCAGATATAAGCCCAATACCATTTAATGATTTGAAGCCAGGTCCATCTGAGTCTGTCAGAAAATAATCAAACCAACATGCAGCTCCGGCACTTACACCAGAAAGAATTATTCCAGAATTATAAACTTCTTTAAAAATTTCAAATAAATTATTTATTTTCCATAGGTCGAGCATGAATTTAGTATTTCCTCCACCAACATAAATAGCATCTAAATTTGATATCCAGTTTTCAAAACCCTTAACTTTAGAGACAAGATTGAAATGAGAAACTTTAAAGTTAGTATTTTTAAATCTTTTATAGAATAGCTCAGTTTTTCTGGAATCATCATTACTAGCGGTTGGTAAAAATCCAATAGAGGAGTTTTTTTTACTTATTTGATCTAAAAAGAATTGATCTAGGTCTTTATCTTGGTTGTGTGTGAAACCTCCACCCCCAACTGCTATTATTTTTTTTTTACCCTTCACTAAATAAATTTTTTTAATTTGTGGTTTTAATACCAGGCCAAGGATTAGGCACTTTAGGAATATTTCTATTTAGACCTCTAACAATTTCTCCTTTTGCATCATACATTGGCAATTTACAGATTTCTCCTTTATGTACTTTTCCATCAGTGCATTTAACATCGACAACATCTCCTGGTCCATTTTCACTATTATCGAGGTGTACAATACCAACTCCACAAATTTGATATGGCGACCAAGTACTAGAAGTTATTTTACCAATATTTTTTTCATTTATTTTAATACTTTCACCTTTAATAGCAGTTCCCTCTTTAACTCTAATTCCCCATGTCTTGCATTTTTTATCTGATGTCATGAGAGCTTCTTTTCCAATAAAATCTTCTTTATCAAAATTTATAAAACGCCCAAGACCAACCGAAAATGGATTTGTTTTTTTTGTAAAATCTTGTCCTGCAGATAGTAGACCTGCCTCAATTCTTCTACATCTAAAACCTGGAGTGGCAACTAAAATCATACCTAATTTTTTTCCTTCCTCAAGAATGTAATCTCCTATTTTTTCAGTTTCATTTTCAGGTCGAAAATAAATTTCCCAACCTAACTCATTTGTAAAACCACTTCGACTTACAATTACTCTTTGATCTAAGATTTGTAATTCTTTCCAATCAAAATATTTCCAGTCATTTTCAGAAAATCCATCTGCTATATTTTCTAACAGTTTCATTGATAAAGGACCCTGTATTTGGCTTACCCATACGTTAGGATCTTTTATTTCAACGTCCATATTTTTTGAGTGAGCTTTATACCACGAAAAAAGATCTCCATCTGCTTGAGCAAACCAATATTTATCTTCTTCAATTTTTAATAAAACTCCGTCTGTAATCATTCCCCCATCGTGATAACAAGCAAACTGGTAAGAACATCTTCCTTTCGATATTTTTGATACATCTCTTGGAAATATTTTTTGTAATAATTTTAATGAGTCTGGGCCAGATATTTCAAATGGATGTTCACCAGTATGTCTAAATATTATTTCTTGTCTTCCTTTCCAATACATTTCCTCGGAACTAACATTTGACAATTTCTCAAGTGTTAATCTTCCAGCATAATTAGAATATTCAGGGTCATAGGGAAGCTCTTGATAAGTTAGTGGATGAACTTGAATTGACCTTGCGAGCTCTACAGAGTTAGAATTTTCAAGGCTAATAGGCTTAACTGTAAACCTGTATTTATTGATTAAATCTTTCATTACTTTTTTTAAATAATCAAAATACATCAATAAAACAAATAAAAAAGAACCATTTTCACTGTTGCTATATAAGTTGCTAATTGTTACCTTTTATTTTTTTAAAGAGAGGAAATTATGAAAAACATTTTTAAATTGATATCAGTTTCATTGGTATCACTATTTGTAACGTTTTCTTTTGCTAATGCATCAAGTGGAGTTTTTAAATTATCTCATGATGTTGGGTTTGGAAAAGATACAAATTTAGACGCAATTACTAAGGGACGACTGTTTCAGGTAGTAATAATGACACAGAACCGTCTTGTTAGAAAAGATCTTAAAGGGGTTACATCGCCTGAGCTAGCAACAGACTGGTCAGGAAATGCAGATGCAACAGAATGGACTTTTAACTTAAGAAAAGGTGTTAAATTCCATGATGGATCAGATTTTGATGCAGAGGATGTAAAATATTCTTTAATGAGAGTTAAAGATCCTGAAATTGGTTCGCCTGCAAAGAAAAGTATGAGTGCAGTAACAGATATTGAGATTGTAGACTCACACACAGTTAAAATGAAGTTGAATACATCTTTTGCAGATTTTCCACTTTTACTAACTGATTATAGACTGAGAATGATACCTAGTGGATCAGGAGATACTATTGGAAAAACAGGTATTGGAACTGGACCTTTTATAGTAGAAAAGTTTGATGCTGAGGGAACAACAATTCTTAAAGCAAACCCAGATTATTGGGAAGGGGCTCCTAAACTTGCTGAAGTACATGTAATAGCTATCCCAGATGGTCAAGCTAGAATTCAAGCTCTACTTACAGGCCAAATTGATATGAATAGATATGTTCCATTCAATCAGAAAAAAATATTTGATGGTAATTCAAAGTTTAACGTTTCAGTTATTCCTACAGGAAACTGGAGAGGTATGGTAATGAGAACTGACGTTGCGCCTTTTGATGACGTGAGAGTAAGAAAAGCTGTCAGAATAGCTGTAGATAGACAAGAATTAGTTGATCTTGTTATGGCTGGAGCAGCAACAGTATCTTGCGATACTCCTGTTGCACCTTCAGACCAATATAGAATGAAAAAGAGTTGTCCACCTCAACCAGCAACTGCAAAAAAATTACTTGCTGAGGCAGGTTATCCAGATGGAATAGATATGACAATTCACGTCTCTACAAAAGAACCAACTTGGCCAACTATTGCTGAGGTTTTACAACAACAATTTGCAAAAGCTAACATCAGAGCTGACATCCAAATGACACCTTCAAAAAGTTATTGGAATGAAACTTGGATGAAAAAGGCTGTAGCAATGACACGTTGGAATGAAAGACCTGCAGACAGTATTTTGCACGAAGCTTATCATAGCGGAGCAAAATGGAACGAGTCTTTCTATAAAAGTGCATCTTTTGACAAAAATTTAGCTGAAGCCAGAGGAGAGTTAAAATTTAGCAAAAGAAAAGCAGCATATATCAATGCTCAGAAAACACTATGGGAAGAGTCTGGAACTATGATTCCTTACCATGTATCTAGACTGGTTGTCACATCTTCTAAAGTGAAAAATCTCGATGAAGTTGAGTATTTTTCAATTAGATGGCACACAGTTAGCGTTCAATAATAATTTTGTTTTACAGGCCTTTAAGTAGGCCTGTAAAACCTCTTTCATTTCTATATAAATAATTTAAAATTTAAGTATTCTTATGCTTTTTTTAATTATAAAGAGAATTCTATTAGGTCTAATAACTTTATTTATCGTATCTCTAATCACTTTTGTTGGAACGGAAATTTTACCTGGTGACGCTTGTACGACATATCTTGAAAGACAAGCATTTGGAGAACAATTAGAAGCTTGTTATAGAAGATTAGGTTTGAATGTTCCTGCATATGAGAGATATGTATCCTGGGCGGTAAATGCTATTCAAGGAGACTTTGGTTATTCATTGAGTGGAGAAATGCCGATCAAAGAGGTTCTAGGGCCACGTATTAAAAATTCATTAGTTCTAGCCTCAGCTGCTATTTTTATTGGTATACCAATTGCTTTAATACTTGGAATTGTAACTGCTCTTTGGAGAGATAAATTACCTGATGTTGCAATTTCAACAGTAACTATATTTGCTATGACTATTCCAGAGTTTATCAGTGCTACTTTATTAATATTAATAATCGCAATATGGTTAGAGTGGTTACCGGGAATTGTAATTGTTCCAACTGATGTTTCATTATTAGAACTATTACCAAATATTATTTTACCAGTAATCGCTATTGCAATGATTATGACAGCGCATATGGCTAGGATGGTGAGATCAAGCGTCATTCAAGTTATGGCAAGCGAATACGTCCAAATGGCAATTTTAAAAGGTGTTCCGTATTGGAAAATGGTTTTTAAACATGTTTTACCAAATGCGTTGTTACCCGCTATTAATGTTGTAGCTTTAACAATTGCATGGCTTTTAGGTGGTGTTGTTGTAACTGAGGTTGTATTTAATTATCCTGGTCTTGGAAGGTTAGTTATTGAGTCTATTTCAAATAGAGATTTACCTACAGTTCAAGCATTAGCAATAATTCTTGCATCTATATATGTTAGTATAAATTTATTGGCGGATTTAATGACATTGATGCTCAACCCAAGATTAAAGACGTTACAGATAAGAAAATAATATGAAATTAGATAATATTTATCAGGAAGAAAAGAAAAGTAATTTCGCAAAGGTCTCTGAGATAATAATTACAATGGCCTCAAGACCATCAGGATTTATTGGTTTAAGTATACTGATTTTCCATGTAATTCTTGCATTTATTAGTCCTTATGTTGCGCCATATGATTTTAAAGCAATAAACCCAACTTTAATGCTACAGGCTCCTTCTGCTGAGTATTGGTTTGGAACTGATGATCTTGGAAGAGATGTTTTTACTAGAACAATTTTAGGTGGAAGAACAGCTTTAACAATTACCTTCTTTGGATCTTTGATAGCGCTACTTTGGGGTGGTCTATTAGGAATATTTTGTGGACTAGTTGGTGGAAAAACTGACGATATAGTTATGAGAATTGTTGATGCATTTTTATCTATACCGTGGATATTAGCAATGTTGTTAATTGTTTCATTGTTAGGAACATCAACTGAAGTACTAATACCGGCTTTGGGTTTCTTTTATGGTAAAGGAATTGTAAGAGTAGCAAGAGCTGCAACCCATGATGTTATTGCGAAAGACTTTATTGTATCCGCTAGAGCAAGGGGTCACAGTAATTTTTCAATTATATGGAATGAGATAATTCCAAATGTAAGAGATGCAATTTTAGTGGAAGGTGCAATGAGATGGTCATGGATGCTACTTGGCTTTAGTTCTTTGTCATTTTTAGGTTTTGGTGTCAGTCCCCCAACTCCAGATTGGGGATTGATGATATCAAACGCCAGAGGTCTAATGTCTTTTGCTTATTGGTCAGTGATAGCTCCAATAGTTGGTTTAAGCAGCTTAATAATTGGTATCAATTTGACAGCCGATGCTTTTGCTAAAGCATTAGGTATAGATAGATCAACAAAAGCTCCAGTTTAAAAATGACTGAAATAATTCAAAAAGTAAAAAATTTATCCATTGGATTTAAAAGTAAAAAAGGTGAAGAGATTTTAATACTAAGAAACATAAGTACAAATATTAAAAAAGGTGAAACAGTTGGTATTGTTGGAGAGTCTGGATCTGGAAAAAGTACTCTAGCATTAGCAATGATGGGGTATGTCAAGCATGGTCTCTATACAATTGGTGGAGAATGTGAATTCAATTCCTCAAATCTTTTAAAAATGAAAAATAGAGATTTGGAAAAAATCAGAGGTAGAAAAATAGCGATGATACCACAAAATGCTGGGCAGGCATTGACACCAAATTTAAAAATAGGTTATCAAATTGATGAGGCATTACAGTTGCATTCTGATTTAAAAGAGGAAGAAAGAGAAAAAAAAATTTCTGAATTGTTAAATAAAGTGAGACTTCCTTCACCAGAAACAATTGCCCTTCGATATCCTCATGAACTTTCAGGAGGACAACAACAAAGAGTTGCGGTTGCAATGGCATTAGCTGGAACTCCTGATTTACTTCTTTTAGATGAGCCCACTACTGGCTTAGATGTAACAACACAAGCTCACGTTTTAGAACTACTTAATTTCATTGCTAAGGATACAGGAACATCAATGGTTTATGTAAGCCATGACCTGGGAGCAATAGCTCAAGTAAGTGATCGTATTATCGTAATGTATTCTGGTGAAATAGTATTAGAAGGGCCCTCAAGAGATATTCTTAAAAAACCAATTCATCCGTATACTTATGGTTTGCTCAAATCTATCCCAAAATTATCACTAGCAGGACTTCCACAATCAATGCCTGGTAGCCAACCTCAACCTGGAACAATACATAGGGGCTGCAGTTTCTTTGATAGGTGTGATTTTTCAGAAGAAAAATGTAAAAATAACTCACCTCAACTTGAGTACTTAGAGGAATTAAACACTAGTGTTAGATGTTTTAATCATAAGAGTTTAATGAATGACAGTCAGGTTAATCAAACTGTAAATGAAATTAAGACAAGTACACAGGATAAAGAAATATTAAACCTTTCAGAAGTTTCAATAAGTTACGCTAAACAAAAACTTTTAGACCAAGTATTAAATAGAATTTCTGATGACAACCCAACTGTTAAAGACATCAATATTAATATTAAGAAGGGTGAAACTATAGCTCTTGTTGGAGAGTCAGGTAGTGGAAAGTCAACAATTCTTAAATCTATTGCTGGGTTGCTCAGAACCAAAGGTGGAATAATAAAATTTGATCAAAATAGAAATTTATCATCTGACCTTAAAGAGAGAGATCCCAATGATTTAAGAATTATTCAATTAATTTTTCAAAATCCAGATGAGTCTTTAAACCCAAACCATACTGTTGAAGAAATAATAGCACAACCATTGAAGTTATATTTTGGTTTAAAGGGTGAAGAATTAAAAAAAAATATTATAGACCTATTACAAAAAGTAAGACTTGGAGAATTTTATATGTCTAGGTACCCTAGACAATTATCTGGTGGTGAAAAACAGAGAGTTGCAGTTGCAAGAGCTTTTGCAGCTAAACCAGATATTATATTATGTGATGAGGTAACATCTGCATTAGACGTATCAGTTCAGGCGGCCGTATTAAATTTGTTACAACAACTTAAAGAAGATTTTGGAACTACATATATATTTGTATCTCATGATTTAGCTGTCGTAAGAGCTATAAGTGATAGAGTTGCTGTTCTTTATCAAGGAAGATTGTGTGAAGTGGGACCATCAAAAGATGTTTATCAATTTCCATCACACCCTTATACTGAGGTTTTATTAGGAGCAGTGTTGGAACCAGATCCAGATATCAAACCAAAATTAGTTGCCGAAGATATTGTTGAAGAAAAACCACCTCAAAAAGGATGTAGTTTTCAAGGGAGATGTTCAAGAATATTAGGTGATATTTGTAAAAATGAGGTACCAACATGGCAAATAACTAACAGTGGAAACTCCATCAGATGCCACATACCACTAAAAGAATTACAAAAAGACCAGATTAATTAAAGTTTTATATTTATTATTTTAAATTTGTATTTAAGTATGTTTAAATACGTTCTGAGATGAAAAATAACTCTACATTGATTAAAAATTTATTATCTGATTTTAGAATAAATATTTATTTTCAAAATATTTCTTTGATGTTAATAGGCACACTTATCCTAGCTTTTTCGTCAAAAGTTCAAGTTCCATTTTGGCCAGTTCCAATGACGATGCAAACTTTTGCAGTTTTTATAATTGGAATGACATTTGGGTCAAAGTTAGCATTTTTTACACTCTTATTATATCTCTTCGAAGGAGCTATTGGGCTTCCAGTTTTTGCAAAAGGTGGTGGATTACTCTATTTAACAGGTCCAACAGCGGGCTATCTTTATGGAATGACCATTGCAGCGGGTGTTGTGGGTTATTTAGCAGAAAGAAATTTTAACGATTCTTATATCAAAAGTTTATTTTCTCTTTTGCTAGCAACCTCTATTATTTTTATTGTTGGGGTGGGTTATTTGGGTTCAGTTATCGGTTATGAAAAGGCTTTAGCTGGTGGTCTATATCCTTTTTTACCAAGTGAATTATTCAAAATCGCTCTTGCAGTGGCAATAATTCCATCAATTACAAAAATAATTAAATAATAATAATATAATATTTGATGCCTTTAAGTTGCTCTTGAATAAGATATTCATTATAAACTTTTATTCTCATTATGAAAATTAATAAAGTAGTAGTCATAGGATCAGGTACAATGGGTAGTGGAATAGCTGCTCAATTATGTAATGCAAATGTTCCAGTAACACTCTTAGACTTAACCACTGAAATTTCTGAAAAAGCTAGAGAAAGAATTTTTAAGTCCAGACCTCCTTTATTAATAGATAAGTCAAAAATAAATAATATTAATGTTGGAAATATAAATGATAATTTAAACGAAGTCGGTGAAGCAGACTGGATAGTTGAAGCTGTCGTCGAGAGAATTGATATTAAACATAATATTTATGAAAAAATTTTTAAAGAAAGAAAAAAAGGATCAATAGTTTCTTCAAATACATCTTCTATTCCAATTAAAGTTCTTTCAGAGAAACTTTCAGATGATGAAAAAAAAGATTTTTGTATAACTCACTTCTTTAATCCAGTTAGATATATGGATTTGTTAGAAATTGTAAAAAATGAAAATAATGATTTAGATCAAATAAACTCACTTAAAAGTTTTTGTGAAAAAGATTTAGGAAAAGGAGCATTAATTTGTAATGATACTCCAGGATTTTTAGGAAATAGAATTGGTGTCTACGCTATGCAAGTGGCTATGACTGAAGCTTTTAAAATGAAATTAACCATTGAAGAAGCTGATGCTGTTTTTGGAAGACCAATGGGAATACCAAAAACAGGTGTTTTTGGACTCTATGATTTAATTGGAATTGATTTGATGGCTGATGTTTTAAAAAGTTTTATAAAAGAGCTTCCAGAAACTGATGACTTTCAAGTTGTAGCGAAAGAAATACCATTAGTTAAAAAACTTATAGAAACAGGGTACACTGGGAGAAAAGGAAAGGGTGGTTTCTATAGAATGAATAAGTCCGATAATAAAAAAATTCTAGAGGGTATAAGCTTAGAAACAGGTGAATATTCGCTATCTAAAAAGTTCAATTTAGGATCAGAAAAAATGGATATTGTTGGTCTTATAAACAGAAAAGATAAATATGGTGAATACGCTTGGTCTGTAATTTCAAAAATTATTAAATATGCTTCATCTTTAGTTCCAGGCATTACAGATAAATTTAATGATATCGACGAAGCAATGAGACTAGGGTTTAACTGGTCTAAGGGACCTTTTGAAATGTTAAAAGTAATCGGTGTTAAGGATTTTTTTGAAAGAATAGATACATTTGAAAACAATAAGTTTCTTGAAAACTTATCACAAAGTAAAGACGAAAACTTTTATGGTGAAAGACAACAATACACAGATTTAGAAACTTTAGGAAAAATAAAACCTAGAGCAACTAAATTAGATAAAAATAACTCTGCTGAGACCTATAGATTTGATGATTTTAATATTGTTGAATTCACAACTAAGGCTAATGCTTTAGATTATGACTCAATGGATAGCTTAAAAAATGCAACAGACAAACCTTTAATAATAATAAATGAGGCAATGCAATTTTCAGCAGGCGTAAATTTGTCTTACACAATGAATTTTGCAGACAAAAGAGATTTTAAATCTATTGAAAAGTTTGTTAAATATTTTCAAGAGACCTGTAAACATTTAAAATATTCTAAATATCCAGTTGTATCAGCGCCATCAGGATTGGCATTGGGTGGTGGTTTTGAGGTTTTATGTCAAAGTAACTTCGTTGCATCCCATACCAATATTGTAGTTGGCTTAGTTGAGACTATGGTTGGATTAATTCCAGCTGGCGGAGGATGTAAAGAAATGCTTTGGAGATGGTCTCAAACTGAAGAAGCTAAAAATGATCCTGATTATGCTCCTTTAAAAGTTTTTGATATTATTGGATATGCTAAAACTGCAACATCACCAATTGAAGCTGAACCATTAAAATATTTAAGACCAGAGGATAAAAAAATAATGAGTAGAAATAGTTTATTACAGGTTTCTAAAGAGATAATTCAAAATAATAAAGATTTTTCTCCTCCAGATGAATGTACATTTAAACTTTCTGGAAAAAGTGTTTATGACAAAATGGTAAAAATGTTAGAAAAATTATATAATGAAAAAATTATTCTTGATCATGGTATGGAAGTTGGAAAAGAGCTAGCAAAAGTTTTAAGTGGTGGAGATACTACTTTAGAAAAAACTTTATCGGAGGATGATTTATATAAATTAGAGTTAGATGCATTTATGAAGCTAATTGAGACAGAAAAAACTCAAGAAAGAATTAAACATACATTGAAAACTGGTAAACCTCTGGTAAACTAATATTATGGCAAATAGACCAACAAAAAAACAAGTAGACAACGCAACAAAAATTCTAATATCTTGGAAGAAAAAAATGCCATTTTATTATGCTGCAGCTATTATAATTGCTTTAATAATAATTCTAGTTTCTTCAAATTCAAATAAAGAGCTTTCCATGTATCAAAAAAATATCAATGATTTTAAAAAAGCAGCTGAATTTATTCATAAAAATAGCTCTAAAAATTGAAAGATAAAAATAAAAAACCAATCCAACCAGTAAGTGGAACAAAAGTTCCAAGATATGCGGGACCATCAACTTTCGCTAGATTGCCAGAATTAAGAGATGTTGAAAGTTGTGATGTAGCAATTGTAGGAGTACCCTTTGACTCTGGAACTAGTTACAGACCCGGAGCGCGATTTGGACCTCAAAGTATAAGACAAGCTTCAAGACATTTGAGAACAAATTATCATCCAAGTTACGATGTTGAACCATTTAAAGTGCAACAAGTTGCTGATGCAGGAGATATTGCCTGTAATCCATTTAATATTGATGAAGCTATAAAACAAATAGAAGTTGGTGCTACAGATCTTTTAAATAAAGTTGGAGGGATTATTAGTCTTGGCGGTGATCATACAATAGCTGTTCCATTGCTTAGAGCAATTAATAAAAAAAATAAAGGTCCTGTTTCATTAGTCCATTTCGATGCTCATCTAGATACTTGGGATACTTATTTTGGAGCACCTTACACACACGGTACACCATTTAGGAGAGCCAGAGAGGAAAATTTATTTTTAGATGATGCATCAATGCACGTGGGAATTAGAGGTCCACTCTATAGTAGGGAAGATATCAAGAATGATGAAAGTTTTGGTTTCAAAATAATTCATTGTGATGAATTTCAAACAGAAGGTATAGACAAAATAGTTGAGAGAATTAGAAATAGAGTAGGAGACAATGCCTTATATTTGTCGATAGACATTGATGTTTTAGATCCAGCTTTTGCTCCTGGAACTGGTACACCTGAGATAGCAGGTATGACAACTAGAGAAATTGTAAATGTTATAAGAGGATTGTCAGGTTTAAACTTAGTTTCAGCAGATGTAGTTGAAGTAGCACCAGCATATGATCATGCAGAAGTAACTTCTTTAGCAGCTGCAACAATTGTTTATGAATTGACAAATTTGTTTGCAAAAGCCTAAAGAATAGATAGCTTAATATATGTTAGAAAAAAGAAATTTTTATATAAATGGTAAATGGGTCGAACCAAAAAATTCTAAAGATATTCAAGTAATAAATCCTGCTACAGAGAAAAGTTGTGCGGTTATTTCACTGGGTGGAAAAGAAGACGTTGATGATGCAGTATCAGCTGCAAAAACTGCTTTTCAAACTTGGGGTTTCACAAAAAAAGAGGAGAGGATTAAACTATTAGAAAAGTTTTATGAGCTATATAAAAAAAGATGGAATGACACTACAGAAGCAATAATGATGGAAATGGGAGCTCCAAAAGATTTTGCATCCAAACTACAAACTGGTACAGGAGCCAGTCATACGAAATCATTTATAAAGTATCTTAAAGCTTTTGATTTTGAAAAACCTTTAGGAGATCATGCACAAGATCAGAGAATTATTTATGAACCCAAAGGAGTTTGTGTTTTAATAACACCATGGAATTGGCCAATGAATCAAGTTTGTTTAAAAGTAATCCCAGCTTTAGCATCAGGGTGTACTATGATTTTAAAACCTTCTGAGCTAGCACCTTTATCATCAATAATACTTGCAGAACTTATTGATGAGGCAGGTTTTCCAAAAGGTGTGTTTAATTTAATTAATGGAGATGGAGAAACTACCGGTAATGCACTGACCAGTCATAAAGATGTAAATATGATATCGTTCACAGGCTCAACAAGAGCAGGAGCTCTAATTTCTCAAAATGCAGCAAAAGATTTTAAGAGAGTAAGTCTTGAATTAGGCGGAAAAGGAGCAAATATTATTTTTAAAGATGCGGACTCAGAAGCAATTGAAAGAGGAGCTGCAAGGTGTTTTAGAAATTCAGGTCAATCGTGTAATGCACCTACAAGAATGCTGGTAGAAAAATCAATTTATGAAGATGCAGTTATGAGATTAAAAAAATTTGCTAATGAATATAAAGTTGATATTCCACAAAAAGAAGGAGATCACATTGGTCCAGTAATATCAGAAACGCAATATAATAAAATTCAAGGTTTAATAAAAAAGGGCATAGATGAAGGTGCTAATTTAATAGCAGGGGGACCTGGAAAACCTAATGGTTTAGAAGATGGTTATTACGTAAAGCCAACTGTTTTTGCTGATGTAAATAATAATATGGAAATTGCCAGAACTGAGATTTTTGGTCCAGTATTATCAGTAATTCCATTTGAAACAGAAGAAGAGGCAATAGAAATTGCAAATGATACTCCTTATGGTTTGACAAACTATATTCAAACTGAAGATCAAGAAAAAGTAAAAAGAGTTGCAAGAAAACTTAGATCAGGAATGATAGTTGCCAATACCGCTTCACTTGCAGTAGATGCTCCATTTGGAGGATTTAAACACTCTGGAATAGGAAGAGAAGGTGGAAAAGAGGGTTTATTAGAATTTTTAGAAGTAAAATCTATAGGTGGTTGGAATTAATTCAAAGATTTATTTTTAACACCATCTAAAAAACATATACATTTTTTAATTTCAGATAATTTTATAAACTCATCAATCTTATGAGCTTGCTTTATAGATCCAGGTCCACATACAACTGTACTTATTCCAATTTCTTGAAATAGACCTGCTTCTGTTCCAAATGAAACTACTTCTCTAGAATTATCACCTGTTATACTTGAAACAAATTCACACGCCTCTGAGTTAGAAATTCTATCGAAACCAATTATTTCACCAATAATATGTTTTTTAATTGAAGACTCTGGATAAATTTTTTTCATTTCGGGTAAAAGAATTTCTTTTGTAAATTTATCTATTTCGTCATTTAAAAAAATTCCATCTTCTTTAACAACTGGTCTTGTTTCCCAGTTCACATGACATTTATCAGCGATTACATTATGTGCTATGCCACCAAAAATCCCACCAACTTGTAAAGTTGAGTATGGAGGATCAAAGATAGAGTCTTTAAGCTGTCTTTCTTTAAGTTTTTCTTTTAATTCTAAGAGTTTATTTACATATCTTGCTGCAAATTCAACCGCACTTACACCTTTATCTGGTTGAGAACTATGACCTGCAAGACCTTCAAAGTAAGTAGTATATTCATAGCATCCTTTGTGTGCATCTATTATTTTCATGTTAGTTGGTTCACCCACAATACAAATACAATCATGTATTTCCCTTTTTTTTAATTCTTTAATTAAAATAGGCGCGCCTTTACAAGCAGTTTCCTCATCGAAAGTAAATGAGAAGTGAATATCTCGATCCAAATTTGATGAGGAGAAAATAGGAGCATATGCCAATGCACATGCTATAAATCCTTTCATATCACATGAGCCTCTACCAAATAGTTTATCTTCTTTAATTGTTGCATCAAAAGGATCTGTTGCCCATCCTTTAGAAACTGGAACCACATCAGTATGACCAGATAGAATTATTGGTTTTTTGTTACTCTCTTTTTTAGCTTTTATAGTTGAAAATAGATTTACTCTTTTTTCTTCTTCATCATATGTTCTAAAGGATACCGCACCCAATGAATTTAAAATGTTATCACAATAGTCAATTAGTTGAGCATTGTTTTCGCCAGATACAGTTTTAAATGCAATTAAATCTTTTAGTATTTTAATTGAATTACTATATATTTCTTCTAAATTATTTCCTGTACTCATTTGTTTTTAATTATATATTAAATCTATGAAAGAACAAATAACCTACGACATCTATGATAAAGTAGATATCAGAGTAGGAACAGTAATATCAGTAAAAAAAAATGAAAAAGCAAGGAAACCATCTCTAGTTGTTGAGGTTGACTTTGGGAAAGATATAGGAATTAAGCAATCATCAGCACAGATAACTCATTATTATAATGAGGAAAATCTAGTCGGAAAACAAGTAATTGGCATATGTAATTTTCCTGAAAAAAATATAGCAGGTATTGTGTCTCAGGTTTTAATACTTGGTTCTATAGATGAGGAAGGCAAAGTTGTTCTTGTTCACCCATCCCAAAAAGTAGAAAATGGTTTGCCTGTAGCTTAAACATGCACCCCGAATTACTGTCTCTATGTTTGTTTATGTTTGTTACGAGCTGTTCACCAGGACCAAATAATATTGTTGCCTCTCACTCTGGGTTTAATCACGGATTTAAAAAAACTATTCCTTTAATGTTGGGAGTAATTTTTGGATTTACATTTATGCTAGCAGTAATTAATTTTG